>OMJS01000238.1 GCA_900299365.1 Opitutales bacterium | reverse complement strand
CTGCATCGGAAAAACGGCCGCCCAATATTATTGTGATCCTTGTCGATGATATGGGGTACGGAGGATTGAGTTGTTATGACAATCAATACTTCAAAACTCCAGAAATTGATAAACTGGCCTCCCAGGGTCTGCTGCTTACTGACTTTCATTCCAATGGTGCGGTTTGCTCACCTACCCGTGCCGCTTTGATGACGGGGCGTTATCAGCACCGATCCGGATGTCATGTGGTAATCAATGCCGACCGGAAGCATAAAGATCACCAGCGGGGAATGCCAGACAAGGAATGGACTTTTGCGGAAGCTCTTAAGCAAGGTGGATATGCCACCGCAATTTTTGGCAAGTGGCATCTGGGATACAAGCCGGAATTTCATCCTATCCATCATGGCTTTGATCAGTTCAATGGATTCATTAGCGGGAACATTGATGCACATTCCCACTTCGACCGCATGGTTATTAAGGATTGGTGGCAAAACGATAAACTACTTGATGAACCCGGCTACCATACCGATCTCATCACCGAGCACACCATCAAGTTCATCAGAAAAAACAGAGATCAACCCTTCTTTATTTATGCTGCTCATGGAACACCCCATAATCCCAATCAGGCACGAGGTTCCAAAATCCAACGCGGTCCGGAAAAAGGAAAAGTTCCCCAGTGGGGAGAACAAGGAATGACATATTCAAAAGACCCCAATGACGAGAATTGGTTGATCAAACATTTTATCCTCCCCCTGGATGAAGGAGTCGGGCAAATTCGCGAGGAAATCGAAAACCTTGATTTGGCAAACGATACCATCCTATGGTTTATATCGGACAATGGTGGAACCGCTGGCAATAAAACCACCAGCCCGCTTACCCGGGCCAGTAAATCATCGATGTATGAAGGCGGGCACCGTGTGCCCGGGATTGTCTGGGCACCGGGTAGAGTTACTCCCGGTAAATGCTCGGAGTTAATCATGGGGATGGACATCATGCCAACCAGTCTGGCCATGGCAAAAATTGAAGTGCCCAAGGATCACCAGTTTGATGGGGTGGACACAGGCCCTGCCCTTTTTGAATCAAAAAAGCTTACTGAACGCACCGTAATCTGGGGAAGGGATGCTAATGGAGCCACCCGTCGAGGCCCATGGAAATTGGTTAAGGACGAACTTTACAACCTCGATAATGACCCACAGGAAACCACCAATCTAGCCGCCCGTTTCCCCAAGAGGGCCACACAGATGAAACGTGAACGAAACCAACTTTTTAACCAAGCGATTAATGAATCGCCATATGATTAAAATCTGGATTGCTACATCGGCCGAACTCTTTAAACGAAACCGGTCAAATGGGTCTAAAGATATAAGGACAGTAAGAGAATAAGATTTAAAGCCTTATCGATTAGACTTGTTTTTAAGCCCCATCTCTCTGCCCTCTTCACTAACATTAGTCAGTCTGGTTTTGGACAGCCTAGTTAGGATTCCTAGAAATTCTTGTTTGATCGTATTTTCTTTTTTGTTCAGCTTTTTATTCTCCAGTTCTTTACCGTCAAATGGACCATTATACTTGGTCAGTTTTGCATTCCTACCGTCCTGCTTGGCTAGAAGGGAATAAGTTTTATTACGTATCATCACTTTGTCCCGATACCAAATATAGACCCAATCTTTTTTACGAATATCTTCACTATTTTTAAGGATCGGAACAATACTGGTGCCATCAGGTGAATAGTTATTAGGGAGATCCGCACCAGAGAC
Source organism: Opitutales bacterium (assembly GCA_900299365.1). GTDB lineage: Bacteria > Verrucomicrobiota > Verrucomicrobiia > Opitutales > Seribacteraceae > Chordibacter. The sequence continues at coordinate 3,463 of OMJS01000238.1, read as the reverse complement.
TTCGCAAAGAGTGGGCATAATATCAGTGAATTCAACTAATTCGTTTGTGATTCGACCAGGCTGATTAATTCCCGCGGGCCAATTAACAATTAGGGGAACCCGTGTACCCGTATCGCTCATGGATCCTTTTCCTCCCACCACTTTTCTATCATTCCATGGGGTTACGATTGGTTTGTCTGTCCCATTATCACCCGTGAAGATTACGATGGTATTTTCTCGAATACCTGATTTTTCCAACTGATTGATGATCTGACCAACCATTTTATCAGCATATGCTACCATATCACGAAAATGTCGCTGAGGGTCATTTTTATCCCCTTTATAAGAGGTGGACCCAAGACGTTTTGGGTCCCAGTCACTTGAATCAGGAGTGGGATCAAATGGGCAATGAGTAAGTATCATTGGGTAATAGACGAGGAAAGGATTTTTTTTATTCTCCTCGATGAATTCACAAATGAAATCAGTGCATACCTTTGGACCATACTCTCCATTGATATAATCCTTTTCCTTTCCATTGAACTCGAGTAGTGGATTCACAAAGCGACGGTCTATATTTAAACCGTTCTCCTTGGAACGCCCGGATCTCGTATGTTGCCAGAGGCAGGACTTATCAAATCCAAAGTGCTGGGCTGAATCTGGTTGATTACCAAGTTGCCATTTACCGGCAATACAAGTCTTGTATCCGACTGCTTTCAACTGGTGGGCAAAGGTAATTTGAGCACGATCGAGCATACCAAACTTCACATAGTTTCTTACATTGTACAACCCGGTCATAATCTTGGTTCTAGAAGGAGTGCAGATCGGATTGGAGAAGCAATTGGTAAAGCGGACACCCTGCTCGGCCAAATTGTCTAAATTGGGTGACTTACAAGATTCACTGCCATTAGATGATAAGGCTTCATAGCCCATATCATCCGCCATGATCAAAATTATGTTGGGTCTGTTCTCTTCGGCAAAAATCAGGGCGTTAAGCAATAAACCGTAAATCAGGAACAGAGCACAAATAGTGGGCAATTTACCAAAGATCGTATTCATCCTTTCAGACTACAAAAGTACTCGCAAATAAATCAACCGGTTTCAGATCATTCAGGATCTATTCCAAGAGCGATTAAAAGCAGTTTTGGGGAAACAAAAGTGCTACAACTAAATCCTAATTTTATAATTTACACGAAAAGTGTATTGCCACGCTGGAATGAATTCTTTTTTCCTGAAATCTAAGATAGGTCCCAAAAATTTCCCAAAAAAGATTCGAAGCGAAGAGCCCTTCTTTGTTCTTAAATTATATTTAATCAATCTTTCCCACTAGGTATGAAAAAAATATTCCCACTACTTTGCACTTTTTCTTTAATCACTTGGTTTTGCCCTGAATGTCTGGCTAAAAAAAAGACTTCCTCTTCCTTTGATCCACTGGCATGGAACCGACCGGTGGATAACCCAGTGTTCACTTTTAAATTTGGGAACAACCACGACTCCGTAATTTTCGTGGATTTAGAGGCGGAGTATCCCTACTACCTCATCATTAGCCATGTGAAAGAGTATGCTCAACTTTGGCGGGCAAAATCCTTCTCGTGGAGCAGTAAGGATTGGGAACTAGTGGAGAAGAAATACAAGATCGGTCCGCACTATGAATTCGATGACGGTGTGAAGGTCGGCGATACCTACTATGTTTATGAGGAAGGAATTGTTTACACTTACCAAGGCGACCTTGCTCAATCAAGTGGTCGGTGGAAAGCAACCGGAACATTCCCATCCAAGGAATGTGATGACCTCGGTATTTTTTACGAAGATGGAAACTTTCATATTTTTGGGGAGCATGGACATTTCCCCCATGGTCCGGACGGTACCAGCCTTGCTCATTTCACCTCTAAGACTGGCTTGGGCGACTGGAAAATGATCAATCCAAAAGCGGTAGACCCCAATCCGGATGGTGGCCATAAATATGGCGTGGGTGATGCCACCATTGCCAAGATCAACGGTGAATATTTCCTCTACTGCGACCGCGAATCGAGAGGCAGTCCATACAAAGTAACGGCGTGGAAAACGAAAGATTTAAACGAACCCTTTACCTACCTCGGAAAAGCGATCACCCCCCGCTCCGATGAAGTTGATGACTGGGATAACCACCGCATTCAGGATCCCGACATTGCCTATATTCCCGAATTGGGAGGATATATCATGACCTGCAATTTGATGGACAGAGACGGAAATCCAGGGGGCAACTTCCCAACCTTAAAAGGGGACCAAACAAGAGTGATTGGCGTCTTCTACCATGAGAATGTTAAAGTTCCTCAAGGTAAGAAAAAATAAACATTCTATGGCTAAGGTAAAAATTCTGTTTCACATCCTTGGTAGATTGTCCCTCCAGCTTTTGCTTTTTTTTCATGCGAAGGTGGTTGGAAAATCAAATCGTCCGGACCTGCCCGAAAAAACCACCCGAAAAAATGCACGCACCGAGACCCTAGCCGCTGCTCTAAAAGTAAAATGAATTTACCAAAGTTTATCCTTTGCGGTTTCTTTTTCATCACCGCGTTCAGCACATGGGGAAAACCTGCATCCGCGGAAAAACCAAATATCATTTTCATCCTTGCCGATGACATGGGGATTGATTCCGTATCCGCAAATAATCAGGCGATGGGACCGCTCAAGACCCCAAATATCGACCGCCTGATCAGCCAGGGTATGAATTTTACCGATGCTCACTCTGGCTCGGCCGTCTGTACTCCCACACGCTACGGTCTGCTCACCGGGCGCTACTGCTGGCGCACCCGCCTGAAAAAAGCGGTGCTCTGGGATTGGGGGAATCCTCTGATTGATCCTGAGAGACTTACCGTTGCCGAACTTCTCAAAGAGCAAGGATATAACACCGGCATGGTCGGCAAGTGGCACCTGGGTATGACCTGGTTCGACAAGGACGGTAACTCAGCCAATGCCCACCTGAAAATTACCGATGCCCGTTACAAAAAAGAAAGTGCCGAGCGGGTGGCCGCGGTCGGCCGCAATATCGATTTCACCAGGGCAGTGCGTGGAGGGCCCATTGACCATGGATTTGATTACTACTTTGGGGTGGATGTGCCCAACTTTCCGCCCTACCTCTGGATCGAGAACGATAAAACGGTAGGCATCCCGTCTGTCCCGAAACCAAAGAAGATGTTTGGTACCCCCGGACCTATGCTTCCGGGATGGAAACTGGAGGACATTCTAGTTGGACTAGGAAACAAGGCGGTGGAGTGGATCACCGAGCAAAGCAAGCAGGACAAGCCTTTCTTTCTCTACCTTCCCCTCACCTCTCCCCACACTCCAATTGCCCCAAGTAAAGCTTTTAAAGGCAAAAGCGGGATCACATTGTACGGTGATTTCATCCTGGAAACGGACTGGGTGGTCGGCCAGGTCATGAAAGCTCTGAAGGAAAGTGGACAAGCGGAGAACACACTTGTCATATTCAGTGCGGACAATGGAACCGCGG
>OMJS01000237.1 GCA_900299365.1 Opitutales bacterium | reverse complement strand
CACTGTTATAAGTTTGATCAAAAATCATACTAAATTATCGAAGGTATTTCATTGGGGATTCAGCATTCTCTATGTTTATGGAATGTTAAAACAACTTGATAACATAAGCCAACTGGAGGATGCCAGCCTTCTTTTATTTGAGTTAATATTCGCCACAATATTTCTTATCATTGTAATCCTGCGATATCTTTACATGAGACACCAACCGTCCTTTATTCACTCAGTTAAATCATTACCCAAAGGGCATATATTTTTGGTAAAAACAATCCACTTAAGTATGTACTGGTGCTTTATCATCTTACCTCTTTCTGGTTTACTTATCGCCGTGCTCTTTTCACTTGGGATGAAGGATGGATGGATGCAGAATTTTGCAATCGGCTTACATGAGTTTTCTGCATCACTAAGTTACATTCTCATAGTAGTCCATATTACCGGAGCCATTTATTCTCGGATGAAAAGAGAAGGAGTCTGGTCATCAATGGTTCCAGTTTGGAACAAGGAACGACCAACATCCAATAAGTTGATTTCAAGATTAATCAGTTTGGAAGATGAATTATTTAATCGTTCAGAAAAGTTTTTTTCTAAATTCAAAAAATGACTTTTGACTTCCTTTCTGAACTCAACTCAAGTGCACACCTCACTTTGAAATTATTTATAAGAAATATGAAACACTTTCTGACCTATTTTGGTTTCACTGCTATTTTAGTTGCTTCCTCAATTTCTGCATTTGCTCACGATTTGCACGATGGCTTGCGACACTGGGAAATCCCCAGCAAGGATCCGGACCGTATCATTCTAACTTTTCATGGAGATCCCTCCACCAGCAGAGCGGTGACATGGCGTACCGAAAAAAGTATAACCAAAGCGAAAGCAGAAATCGCCGAAATCCAAGATAATTCAAAGTTTCAGGAATCTGCAGTGTCTTTTGATGCGGTAACCGAGCCATTTGATTTGGGTGAGCACAAAGGCAATAAATCTCTAATCGTTCACAACCACAGTGTAGTATTCAAAGAGTTAAAGCCAGACACCACATACCTTTACCGCGTAGGAGATGGTAAAAAGTACTGGTCCGAGTGGATTCAGTTTAAAACTGCCAGGCCCGGTTATGGAAAATCCCAATTCGTTTATTTTGGGGATGCTCAGAATGATGTGCTTAATCATTGGTCAAGAGTCATACGCATGGCCTACAAAACTGCCCCCGAAGCTTCCTTTGCCGTACATGCTGGAGATCTAATTAATTTAGCACATCGTGATCATGAATGGGCCCAATGGTTTAAGGCCGGTGGTTTTATCCATAGCCAATGGACCGCTATTCCAGTGGCGGGCAACCATGAGTTTATGCCGCCGGGAAGGGGCATACCAAGGAAACTCTCCATTCAGTGGCGTCCGCAATTCACTCTACCCGTAGAGAAACAATTGGACTCATCCCTTCACGAAAGTGTATACACCGTCGATTATCAGGACATTCGTATCATCGTTCTTAATTCGAATGAGAAACTCGAACAGCAAACCAAATACCTCGAGGAAAAGCTCAGGGACTGTGATGCAAAGTGGAAAATTGTCGCCTGCCACCATTCCATATTTTCTCCCGCTAGCGGTAGAGACTTTCGGTTTGGTCGAGAAGCATGGAAGCCAATTATTGATAAATACGAGGTCGATCTTGTCTTAAATGGTCATGATCATACTTACGCCCGCGGTCATGTACCCATTAGAGAAAAAAGCGGTGATTCCAACAAAATGGGTGCGGTATATGTAACCTCGGTAAGTGGGCCCAAACAATATTCCCTCGATCCCAAACAATTGAAGAGTTACCAAACGGACGGCTATGTTTCGAATAAAACGGGCGAGCAAACTCAATTCTTTCAGGTAATTACTGTGGAAAACAATTCCTTAGAGTACATTGCATACACCGCTTCAGGTAAGAAGTACGATCGTTTCGTAATTCAGAAAGACTTTTCCACAGGGAAGAAATCTTTGAAGGATTAAATCCTGCTGCCAAATCCATGGGCTATAACAAGCATAATAGTAAATTCTCTATTTTGCTGCTAATTAGCCTGATATTTCTTTTCCAATATTGGGTATATTCAACACTTGATCGTTCCGAAGACCCTGATCTTCGGGTCATGACTTTTAATATTCGTAACAGTTATGCACGGGATGGGGAAAACGATTGGAAACATCGTAAGGAACTGGTCTACCAAACCATTCGTGATTATTCGCCAGCTATTCTTGGATTGCAGGAGGCCAATCATGTTCAGCAAAACGAACTCCTCGCTGAATTGCCCGAGTATGAATTTGTAGGCATTGGTGCCAAGGGAGGGACCAAAGGTCAGTATTGCTCCATTCTGTATCTCAAAAACCGCTACAAGGTGGAGAAGACCGAAACCCACTGGCTTTCCGATACTCCTACTGTCCCCTCATCCACTTGGGGAAACCATCATCTGCGCATTTTCACTTTTGCCCGTCTGGTTGAAAAAGCAACCGGGCATATCATCAATGTTTACAACTGCCACTTGGACGATGGTTCGAAAAAAGCACGAGAAAAAAGCGTGGGGCAAATTGGAGAGCATATTCTCCTGCAGCCAAGCAATCAGCCCTTCGTCTTCATGGGGGATTTTAATGCGCCCGAAAACAGTGTAACCATTCAACAACTTGGAAATTTCAAAACACAAAAAGGAGAAACAATCAATCTTGCCTCCGATTCGTTCCGTATGCTCCATCCGCAGAAAAAAGATGTGGGTACCTATCACGGCTACTTAGGTAATACCCAAGGAGATAAAATTGATTCCATTTTTGTCCCACCTGCAACCGAGGTTTTGCAGGCATCCATTGTCAGAACCTCTGCGAATGATCGTTATCCATCGGATCATTTTCCCGTGACAGCCACCCTGCGATTCAAAATAATCAAAGGTCCATGATTCTTAATTATTTCGCCCATAAAAAATTTCTCTTCCTCCCTGCCCTTTTTCTCTTCGCATCGCTATCCAGCTACGGGCGGATTGCGACGGACCGCCCAAACATCATTCTCTTTTTTCTGGATGATAGTGGCTACGGGGATTACGCCCATAATGGCAACCCAACCATCCACACACGCAACATCAGCAAACTTGCTCAGGAAGGGACCAATTTTACCCAGTTTTATGTCACCTCTCCGGCCTGTAGTGCATCCCGTTATTCCCTCCTGACCGGTCGGTATCCGGGGCGTTCAGGCTTAGGCAAATGGGTAATCGGTCCGGGAGCACAAAAATATCTTCACCCAAAGGAAATTACCATCGCGGAGGGTTTGAAGACCCGCGGATACAAAACAGGAATGTTTGGCAAATGGCATCTGGGAAATCCCAACAAACAAAACAAGCAATCCCCCAATACCCTTCCCCCGGCTCATGGGTTTGACGAGTGGGAAGGTACTAATGTTTCTCACGATTACGGCAATGCCATGCTAATGAAATGGGACCCTTCTGGAAAAGATCCTATCCCGGAATACTCGGTTATTGCCCGCGATCTTCCCAAAGAGGATGCGGTTTGTGAATCGCTGACGAGTCGTTCCACCCAGGCAACCCTGTCCTTCATCAAGAAAAATAAAGACCACCCCTTCCTTGTTTATGTTCCTTTCAATATGCCTCACCTTGGAGTCTATGCCAATGAAGCCTTCAAAGGAAAATCCAGGCGTGGATTACTGGGCGATGCAATGGAGGAGATCGATCATTCCGTCGGACAGATTCGTAAGACAATCGAAGAACTTGGACTGACTAAAAATACCCTGATCATTTTTTCCTCCGATAATGGTCCATGGATCCGCTTTCAAGATACCGAGAATCATCCCAATTATGGGGAGGCACGCCTCCATATTGGGTACGCGACTCCATTTCGGGACGGCAAAGGTTCGAACTGGGAGGGTGGCCACCGGGTACCGGGAATCTTTTGCTGGCCCGGCACTGTCGCATCCAATCCCATCAATCAATCACCCGCCAGCACTCTTGATGTGTTACCCACCATCTTTGCAATTACTGGCGTGGAAACACCCAAGGATCGAACCATTGACGGTCGGGACATTCGCTCCCTGCTAATGCCTCAAACTCACAAAAAGCCTCTGCCCGAATTTGAATTTTACTACTCCCATTCAATTAACAAACCATTCGCCATTCGCCTGGGTCCGTGGAAGATGCACACCCGTATTTCATCACAGACCGGAAATAATTACGGGTTCAATGCATCGCGATCCACTCCCCTCCTCTTTCAAGTGGAACAGGATTTAAGCGAACGAATTGACCGGGCAAAAGAAGAGCCGGAACTCATTGCCAAAATGATGGCAAAACTAAACCAATTTGAATCACAGGTAACCAAAGAGGGCACTTTCTGGGATCAACATTAAATCTCTTTGAGTATAAGAAGATACCACCATGACGAAACTGAATTCCATTAGCACAAAGACTTATCTTTGGCTGGGAATTTTCTTCGGTGTACTGATTTGGTCAGCGATCGAACCAAAGGAACGGCTCACCTGGTTACTCGAAGCGGGCCCTGCCATAATAGGGCTCTTAATCTTAGTAAAGACACGCACCAAATTTCCCCTAACATCACTTCTTTACACATGGATCCTACTTCATTGCATAGTTCTAATGGTCGGAGCAAAATACACCTATGCAGAAGTTCCACTGTTTGATTCAATAAGTATAATGTTTGGCTGGGAACGAAACAATTACGACAAGGTGGGCCATTTCATGCAGGGATTTGTACCAGCCTTATTGACGCGTGAAATCCTGATTCGCAAACAAGTCGTTCATTCTTCAGGATGGATGTTCTTTATAATTACATCGATATGTTTGGCATTTAGTGCGTTTTATGAACTGATCGAATGGTGGGCAGCTCTTCTGTTCGGACAAGATGCGAATGCTTTCCTTGGCACCCAGGGATATATATGGGACACACAATCTGATATGCTATATGCCCTGATTGGTGCAATGTCCTGCCTTTTCATTTTACGCAGCATTCATGACCGGCAATTAAACTCATTGCCCTGCCAATCTGGCCATTGTGAATTGATCGCAAAATAATTCTCTCCATGATTAAAGCTAGACCACTTCTTGGCCTACTCATTCCCCTTTTTATAATTGCTGGTGCTCAGGCAAAAGATGCACCCCCTAATGTGGTAATTTTCTTTACCGATGATCAGGGAACCCTAGATGCCCATTGTTATGGATCGAAGGATCTTCATACCCCAAACATAGATCGTCTGGCATCTCAAGGAGTACGGTTCACGCAGGCTTATGCCCACTCCGTATGTTGCCCTGCCCGTGCCATGCTTCTTACCGGTCGCTATCCCCAGCGTGGCGGGATCAATTCATGGACGCAGGGAAACATGAATAAAGCGGGAGGTGCCCATCTCTCCCTTTCCGAATACACCCTTGCGGAAATGCTGAAGGATCAGGGCTACCAAACCGCACTGTTTGGAAAGTGGCACTTAGGGGCAGGAAAAGAGCACGGGCCGACCAAGCAGGGATTTGATACTTTTTGGGGACACCGGGGTGGGTTCATCGATAACTACAATCACTATTTTTTACATGGTGAGGGATTTCATGACCTTTACGAAGGAACCAACCCAGTGGCGGATCATGCAGGAAAATATTTCCCCGATGAAATGACCAGACGGGCAGTTGATTTTATCCGTAAAACCCAAAAACAACCCTTCTTTGTGTTTTGTTCCTTCAATCTTCCCCATTACCCTGAACAGTCCGATCCTAAGTTTGATAAATTGTACAAGGACATGAAAGACCCTCAGCGAAAATCCT
>OMJS01000236.1 GCA_900299365.1 Opitutales bacterium | reverse complement strand
GTATATCGAGGCAACGATCGTGGGGGGTTCCCATTCCTGTATTCTTTGATGACGATGGAAATGCCCTGCTTGATGCCAAACTAATTCAATTTTTATCAGATAAAATTTCCCAGCATGGCTGTAATATCTGGTTTTCTCAGTCGGTTGAGGAATTACTGCAGGGTTTTGAACTTCCTGATTCCTGGAAATCACGCAAGCTATCCAAGGGTCAAGATACCCTCGATGTCTGGATAGATTCGGGTTGTAGTCACCGGGCTGTAATTCAGGCAAATGAAGATACTTCTTGGCCGGCGGATTTATACCTCGAAGGAAGTGATCAGCACCGTGGATGGTTTCAGAGTTCCTTATGGACAAGTATGGTTTCTGCAAAGGCACCTCCATACCGCAGAATCTTAACTCATGGATTTGTTGTAAATGGGGAAGGAAAGAAAATCTCCAAGAGTGACGGAAAGCCTCAGACTGCAGATTCTTATGTCACCAAATACGGTGCGGATGTATTGAGAATGTGGGTATGTTCGGAAGATTTTCGCCGGGATATTCCTTTGTCCGATGAAATTTTGGACCAAGTGGTCCGTGCATACCGTACCTTGCGGAATACGGTCCGCTTTCAGTTGGGTGCTTTGCATGACTTCTCCAGTGAAGAAAATGCTATTACCATCGACAAATTATCACCCGTCGATATCTGGGCACTTGGAAAGACGAATGAGTTGATTGAAGAAGTTACCGAATTTTGTGATAAGTACGAATTCCACCGAGCCATTCAATCGCTAAACCGCTTCTGCTCAGGAGTGTTATCCTCGACCTATCACGATATTATTAAGGACAGACTCTACACCCTTAGCACAAACGACCCATTGAGACGATCTACCCAGTCTGCATTGTTTTCTATCTTTCAGACTTTAATCAAGCTGATTGGTCCATTCACCCCATACATTGCAGATGAGGCCTGGTCTTTTTTGCATAGTGGGAATGAATTTAGTGATGATTTTTTGTGCCTCCAAGATTGGCCCACCCCCCAAGAATTGGGAGAGAATAGTCAGGCAGTAGAAGACATCCAAGCTTTGTTTGAATTAAAAGAATCCAAGGTGAATGAAGCATTGGAAAGCTTACGTGTGAAAAAAGAAATTGGCCAATCCTTGGATGCGGAGGTCGAGATTCAATTATCGCAAAACAGTCCGATAAGTTCAGTTCTAGACCGGTTTTCCCCCGAGCAATTATCCGAACTATTCATTGTATCCTCTGTAATTCTTTCACAGACCTCATCTATTGAAAATGATCAAGTCCTTGCACGTCATGCTTCTGGGGTTCGTTGTCCCCGTAGTTGGCGTTGGGTACCTGAGCTTGTCCATGTAGATCCGTGGGGAGAAGTTTCTCCCCGGTGTGCTGAAGTGCTTGCCAACCTTCGTTGAAGCCATATCCTGCCGAAAATTCCTTCCTCATGACCGCAAAAAAGAAAGTATCTTCTACCAGCAAAAGCAAAACAACCAAGGCAAAGCCTGCCCCTTCCAAACCGGTTGCCAAGAAAGCAGTAAAAAAAGCAGCACCTGCCCCCAAAAAGCCCGCCAAAACACCGGTTAAGAAAACGGCCGTTGCTAAAAAAGCACCAGTTGCTAATACCGCTAAGTCAGCAAAGGCCAAAACAACTGTCCCTACCAAGCCGGTTGCCAATAAAGCATTGACTAAAGCGGCATCTGCAAAAAAGAAGACTGCCTCGACTAAAGCGGTTGTGAAAACACCATCAAAGAAATCAACCAAAATAGCATCTACTAAGCCCGCAAAAGGAAAGGCCAAGCCAGTTCCTAAAAAAGCTCCAGTGAAAAAGGCTTCCGCCAAGAAAGTGGAAACCAATGCAATTAGTAAGGTTAAAGAAATTGTCAGCAAATCGATAAATAAGAATCAAAAAGATGACAACAAAACGGAGAGCAATTCGTTTTCTTTCGATGATGTTATAGGGTTTTTAAAATCGAAGAAAAAAGAGAAACCCAAAAAGAAGATAGAAGAAAAATCAGCGGACTCCAAAGTTACCAAAGTACAAAAGACAAAGGAGAAAAAGCAGTCGAAAGTAAAGAAGCTAACCACTGCATCCATCGATGATATTCTTGGTTTCGGTGTTCCGGTAGTGGGAGTTAGTCGACCATTACGTGATGAATCCAAGGTGCCAAAACAATGGTTACCTTATTACAATGCCCTCATTTCTTTACGTACTGCACTCAAAGGATCACTAGGAGAAAGATCGAGTGAGACAATTGGTGCATCTGCCCGTGAATCTGGTGAGTTGTCGATAAATTCAAGTGACGCGGGAACCGAGACCTTTGACCGTGACCTTGCCCTATCCATGGTGGCCAACGATCAGGAAGCTCTGGAGGAGATTGAGGATGCGATCGACCGTATTTTTGAGGGCACTTATGGTGTATGTTTGGAAACAAAAAAACCAATAAACAAGAACCGTTTGAAAGCAGTTCCCTTTACCCGTTTCTCTGTGGAAGGACAAAATCAATTTGAAAGGGGTAAGATTAAGGAAAGGGATTTGAGTACTGGTTCATTTGCCACCTTGGCAGACTCGACTATGGGAGAAGAGGATTAACCTTATCTCTCCACATTCACTCTTATTATTTCCTACTTTGTTTCAATACCTTAGGTTGTGGACTGTTCTGATTGGAGTCCTAGTTTTCGACCAGTGGTCGAAAGCTTGGGTGGTCAATAATGCCCTGGAATTAAGAAGAAATCCAATCGTGGTGATCGATGGTTTGGAAGGACCGCAAGCCCTGCTTGAATTTACCTACATCACTAACCCAGGGGCTGCATGGAGTTTATTTTCCGACTACCCGGAAGCCCTTACCTTATTGGCAATGGTCGCTTTATTGAGTATTTTCTTTTTTCGAAAACAGTTGGAATTACACAGGTATTCCCTGCAATTGATCTTTGGTTCGATTTGTGGAGGAATTGCCGGAAATTTAGGAGACCGTTTATTCCGCGAACCCGCAGAGGTAGTCGATTTTATTGATGTATTTTTACCTTTGGTCGAATACGACTATCCTATCTTTAATGTAGCCGACTCAGCTATTTTTATTGGAGCATTTTCATACCTTTTTATCGGGTTTTTAGACTCCAAAAAGTTAAAGGCATCGAACCAAACGACTGGTTGATTGTTTGGCTGAACTAGCCAGTTAAAGGGTTTTCACTCGTTACTCGACATTCAAGATTTGTTCTCGGATCTTTTCGATTTCCACTTTGGCATCAATGACTATATTGGATACCTTAGGTTGTGTGGATTTTGACCCTAGTGTATTAAACTCTCTGCTCAGTTCTTGAATAATAAATTCCAACCTTCGACCAATTGGCTGATTTTGGCACAAGCCCGACTCAAATTGTTCTAGATGACTGAGAATTCGGGTTATTTCTTCCGAAATATCTGACTTTTCTGAATATACTGCAAACTCCCGCCGAACGGCCTCGTTTTCGCAGTCAATTTCCAGTCCGGACTCTGCCAATCTATGAAGTAGTCTGTCCCTCCATTCCACAGAGATACCTTTGGCTTGTTGTTTGATTTGCACAACTCCTGTACGCAAGTTATGGCAACGGGTTTTTAAATCGTTGGCGAGTGAGGTGCCTTCCTGTTCCCGCATGGCAATCATTTCATCCAGTGCTTTTTGGGTGGATTCAATTAATTGTTCTTCAACATTTTCCAGCATGGGCACCATGAAATCTCTGGGTATCGAAGAAATGATTCGTTGAATAAGCTCGGTTGTTGGGGAATATGCAATATCGCTTTGTTCGCACAGTTTTTGGAGAACCACCAACTGTTCAGTCACCTTATCGGAATATCCCTTAAATGACTCTGAGAAATGGGTGCCTGGTGGATTTAGTAAGATAGATAAACGTATCCTGCCTCTATCTGCATGGGAACGAATGATTTGCTGAGCTTTTTTTTCAAAAAATTGCCACTCTTTAGGACAATGAAGTACAAATTCAAACCCCTTTTTATTGACAGAAGAAAGTTCAATTACCCCGGAGAAATCGGGCAGGGAAAGCTCCGCCCGCCCATAGCCAGTCATACTCCTCATATAGAAGGCATTTGGGGTAAGCCGCTTACTCCCATCAACCTAGCTGCTTCCATTGCATCCTTGTCTCCCCTCCCACTTAGGTTAACGCAAAGTATTTCTTCCTTACTCATTTCCCTTGCTCGCTTAAACGCATGAGCCAATCCGTGCGAGGTTTCCAAGGCAGGAAGTATCCCCTCGGTGGATGAGAGTTTTTGAAAAGCGCAAAGGGCATCTTCGTCCCCTGCATTTGCAAATTCGATTCGATTGAGGTCTCGGTAATAGGCATGTTCTGGCCCAATGGCAGCATAATCTAGCCCAGCAGATACCGAGTGAGTAGGATTGATTTGACCATCTTCATTTTGCAAGATCCAAGTCTTGCAACCCTGTAATACTCCCAGTTTGCCCCCTTCAAATCGGGCAGCATGTTCACCCTCTTCTAGAGATCGGCCTCCTGCTTCCACCCCAACCAGTCGTACATTGGTCTCCTCAAGGAAATCAAAAAAGAATCCGATCGCATTGCTACCGCCACCCACGCAGGCAATCATTTCGTCAGGCAAACGTCCCTCAATTTCAAGGAATTGTCTTTTCGTTTCCTCACTGATCACCCGGTGAAAGTCACGTACCATTCCGGGGTAGGGATGGGCACCAAGGGCGGACCCGAGAATGTAGTGGGTGGTCCGGACATTCGTCACCCAATCCCGCATAGCTTCATTGATGGCCTCCTTAAGGGTTTTGCTACCTGCTTCTACCCCATGAACTTCAGCACCGCTTAACCGCATGCGGAATACATTGAGTGCCTGCCTACGCATATCTTCAGCTCCCATGTAGATTTTGCATTCCAGTCCAAACTTTGCACAAACCGAAGCCGTGGCAATCCCGTGCTGTCCAGCACCTGTTTCCGCGATAATGCGTTTTTTCCCCATCCTTTTGGCAAGCAGGGCTTGTCCGAGTGCATTATTTATTTTGTGAGCACCCGTATGTAAAAGATCCTCCCTTTTAAGATAGATCTTGGCACCACCAATTTCTCGGGTCAGGCGTTCAGCAAAGTAAAGTTCGGTTGGTCGTCCCGCAAATTCTCTGAGTAATTGGTTCAACTCATCCAAAAAGGCAGGGTCCGACTTCGCTTCCAAATAGGCATCGTTGAGTTCCTTTAAGGGATGGTAGAGGGTTTCGGGGACATAACTACCTCCATACGGCCCGAACCTGCCTTTTTCATCGGGCAAAGAGAAACGGTCAGGCATCGTTGGAGAGCTTGCAAGTTGGGGGCTTTCTAGTGACATGATATAGATTCAGTGTAATCACCAATTTGCTTGCGACAACCCAAGAAGTTACCCAAAAAAGGAACTGCTAAGACCCATGCCTGAACCTGCTCTACTTCCCACTATTATTGTACCTGCCAGGCTGGCATCCTCCCGTTTTCCACGAAAATTACTGGCAGATGCGGGGGGCATGCCATTAATTCTACGCACTGCTCACCGACTCGCTGAACAGGTGCCGGAATATGAACTTATTTTTGCAGTGGATGGAAAAGAACTGGCCGAACCACTAGAGGAACATGGGTTTTCTTTCTTTTTGACTGATCCCGATTTATCTTCGGGCACCGATCGTGTTGCATTTGCCAACCAAACTTTGCAAAGGAAAGAAGTTTTAAATGTTCAGGCCGATGAGCCCATGGTTACTCGTGATCATATACTTTCTTTGACCAAAGGTCTTCAGAAGGATAGAGCAGACATTTCTACCCTCGCCACACCATTTGAGAACTTAGAGGGATTCAAAGATCCAAATCAAGTAAAAGTAGTACTTGATGCCGAGGGATTTGCCCTTTTTTTTTCACGCTCCCCAATTCCTTACGACCGCGAGACTGGGGGAGGATTTAACCATTCTGCTTTTAAGCATCTGGGCATGTATGGTTACCGGCAAAAATTTTTGGAAGATTTTACAGACCTTCCCAATGGTGCCTTGGAAAACTTGGAGAAACTTGAACAACTACGTGCCTTGGAAAATGGTCGGTGTATATCAGTGGAGGTTGTGGAGGAAGGAACTATTGGAGTGGATACAGAGCATGACCTCCGCTTACTTTCTTTCACTTAAATTTGATGGTGTATAAAAGTTCGAAAATTATCCGTCGCTATGTGCTTCGGGAGATACTGGGCACAACTTTGCTTTGTACCCTCGTTTTGACTACTATCCTGCTCTATGGAAATCTATCCAAATATGACGAGGATCTCTTCCGTGCCCTCTCCATTTCTCCACTTTTGTTTTTGGAGCTCATTTCCTTGATGTTGCCTTTTGCCCTTTCTTTGGGACTACCCTTTGGGTTTTCCCTTGCGGTAATTTTTTGTGTCGGTAGATGGTCAGGAGACAGGGAAATTCTGGGTATGCGTTCATTGGGTATGAGACATTCTGCTTGGTCGAACCCCATTTTTGCTACTTCTGTGGTCATTTCTTTGGTTGGGTGCTTTGCTTCGATGCACTGGTCTCCAGTTTCCCGGGGTGCCTTTGAAAAACGTGTTAAGGAGATTGCCTGGCATGATTTTCAAAGTTGGATCGATAGTGGTAATGAAATTGGGTTCAATATGGACGCAGATGGAAGTAAGAATATCCTTGGTGGTATTGACTCAGAATTAAGCCAGCAAACTAAACGGGCAACAATGACGATTGGTCACGGATTGGGCGACAAATGGAAAAATGTTCGTATATTGATGTGGGGAAATGAGCAAAATTTGTTAGCAATCTTGCATGCGAAAAGATCTACCGTGATCAAAGATCGTAAGGCTGGGACGATTGAACTTTTTTTACATGATGTAGACTACGAGTCCTTTAAAAGTTCACACTCTAGAGAAGGTTCAAAAAACAAATTTGTATCTTTCAGAAATTGGAAAACTCCGATTAGTTTTTCTATTGAAACACCCCATTTGAAACAAAATATAAAAAGAATACCGTTTGTAAGTTTTTTGAAATCGATAAACGAAGGAGAACTAGGTCCCCAAGAATGTGCCTTAGGTTTTGAGCAATTCAATAAATATGCATCTATCGGACTTTCTCCAATTTCTCTTTGCCCATTAATCTTATCTGTGGCCATCAGGAGTGGGAGAAAAGAAACTTATGCAAACTTGTTCATCGGTGCCTTTATTTGTTTGGTTTATTTTGCCCTTGGATCGAGCCTCGGAGAATCAATCGGGAATAATGGGATAGGGTGGTGGTTCTCTAACTTTTTGGCTTTTTTTGCAGGTTTTCTATGCTTTAAGTAAGCTTACTCATAACTTTTCGATTAATTTATCTCTTTACTTACTAATAAAAAGTGAAGATTGTTGTATCATCAAGAGTAGTTTTGTTAATAATATCTATGTAGCCCTCCTCTAAAATAAAACTTGTTCATGAAAGCCGTAAAATTAAGCCTATTTCTTTTTTCATTCATTTTCATCATCCCATCATTTCTAACCGCCAGTGTGGGCGGTGTATCTGGGTCAAATATTTTTACCTTAACAGGTGGATCTAATTCATCACCATCCTACAAAATTGTTAGTGCAGGATCCCTAGGAGACCCTATTTTTGTAGGGACTGTATCTTCACTCTCCGACTCTGATAAAAACATTACTTTTTCAACCGGAATAGATGAGAATAATAATACTACCTATCCCTTTTTTGCAGCTGGATCTTTTGATCCGGATGTTCAAATACCCATTTTAACTGCTTCTGCACCATCGGGGGGTGCAGTATCTACGATTTCAGTCTCTTATGGTAGCCCCAAAGACATGTTTGATTTTCCATCAACAATAACTCAAGTAGGTTTTTCAAATGCTCCTGAAATAATAATTTCTCCTTCAGATG
>OMJS01000235.1 GCA_900299365.1 Opitutales bacterium | reverse complement strand
TGCTCCCGAGAAGAAGGATGCTCCCGAGAAGAAGGATGCTCCCGAGAAGAAGGATGCTCCCGAGAAGAAGGATGCTCCCGAGAAGGTCGTTACACCATCTGCAAGTGAGTCATCTGATCAACCAATTGTGGAAAATAACAAGCCCGCACCAGATTCTGTTTCCGAATCCTTAAAATCAGATGGTTCTGAAAAAATCTCAGCTGCAGAGAAGGCAGAGGACGATTCGTCTAAAAATAAAATATCTGAAAATAAGGATGAGAATCCAGCAGCCGAGGATTCTTCATCCTCTAAAGAGGATAAGTAGAAGTCTTCCCCAATCAACTCGACAACTTTCTTCTTTTATAAGTTCGGATTGGTTCTAGGTTAAGGAAAGATAGGCACTTAACCAATTCAGCTTGTAAAAACTAAAAGTATGTAGGTAATACCTGCACTATATTTGGAATTTTTCCTACTATAAAACTTAGGAAACTACTATTGGCTCTGCCTTAAGAATACTGCTTCCAAATTTTAAGTTCATTACAAAGTTCGTTTTCATCACCTGGTTGCGATGGACAGTGCTCTTTAAGTTTCTGTCCACAAAGACGAATGCCTTCCACCAAACCATTTGTACATTGATTCTTCCGAAATCCATTAATAATTGCGTCATTGACCTCTACAAAGTCCTCATCGGTTAAATGCTTACTAATTTCAACATCTCCTAGAACATAGACCATATGCTCGAATAAAGAGATGAAGATAACAACACCTGTAGCTTCTTTGGTTTTGCCGACTCGATGCATCTGAAAAGCCTGTATGGCTTTTTCCTTAAGGCATGCTTTCATTTCCTTTTTTGTGCAAAATAGGCGCCTAAACCACCCGATACGATTCGCTAAAAAAGCACCTAATATAAAGCCAAAAACAAGGATAAGTATGATTATGCCTAAGCCCAGTTGTAAATTCGGAGCTTGTTGGGAATGCCATGCACCATCTGTTATAACATCCTGAAAATTAAGCCAGCAAAACGCCAGAGAAACGATAGCGAAGAAAAAACCCGCAAGATCTTCTGCTCGATCATAACGCCCACTACAATTGGTAAGAACGGGAACAATTTCAGCAGAGGTATGAGATTCCGCCTCTGAGACGGCATCACGGATTAAAACCCTGTCCTTATTATCAAAAAAAGTATCGATATTTTTCATGCCTTTTTCACCAAGAGCCAGATGCACCACCACCACCGGAGAATCCACCACCGCAGCTTCCTCCACTAAATCCATCTCCATCAGTAGAAGTAAGAAATTCAATGAGCAGATAAATAATTAATGAGAAAACCGCAGCCCAAAATAACCATGCCCAACCTGAACTACCACGCCTAACCAGCGAAACAATAGTAAAAACAGCAAGGATGACCACTAGGACAACTGCTCCATAATGCCACCATGGTCTGGGAGGAGGCTCAACTGTCTCTCCCTTAGCCATTTGCGACAATGCACGAATACCAGTAAGAATACCACCCTCGTAATCGCCCGCTTTAAAGAAAGGAATGATATGCTCACTCATGATAGATTGACAGATCGCATCCTTATCCAGACCAAAGCCAGCACCCAGTTCGATACGTGCCTTTCTATCTTTTACCGATACCAATAGTAAAATACCCCTATTCCAAGGAATTTCAGCAGACCTTCCGGCTCCGCGCCCCTTAACAGTAATGCGTTTATGACCGATGCCCCACTCATCATAAAGAATACGAGCGTATGTTTCGATCGACATACCACCTGCACCAAAATCTTGCTGACTATGAATGCTAAGGAAGATGATAGGGATAGCCATTTCTTTAAGCAACTCAGCAAGTCCTGATTCAAGTTGGGTGATTGAAGTTGTTGAAAGTAGATTTGCTTGATCAACAACAAACTTACCTTCGACTGGCTTCTTGGGAAATCGTATCTCAGCATTTGCAATGCTAGAGAAAACGATTATCGAGACTAAACAAACAAGTAACTTCTTCAATAATTCGATGTAATAACAAGTTTGAATAATGTTTAGTGTTTTCAAATATCTAAAGGGAATACTAAATATCATGAAGGAATTAATTAATAAAATAGCTTGAAACCTCAATTAGGTAAACAATAAACACACAAGGGTAAATGCCTTGATTTAGGGTAATTTCAGCTTGGGTGTTTTTGAGTGAATATATTTGTTCAGTGCTTTGACCGATTCGTTTAATCCAGTTCGAGGACTTAGATCTTCATTGAAAAATCCTTGCTTTACTCCTAGCTTGCCAAATCCTTTTGGGGTATCAACTGGGTTACACCAAAAAGAACCGATTATATAATCTGTTTCGAAAGCATCTCTGATGTATTCTGCATATGCTTTGCCGGCATCAACTGAATCTTCCTCAGGTTTCCAACTGCGGATGTCCTTGTCTTCGTCTTTAAATCGAATGGCGAAGTCGCAGATCAAAATAGGTTTTTGGGTTAATTTATAAATTTCATCGAAATCTTTTTGGGGAAATTTAGATTGAAATGGTGGTTGAATCGCAATGGCATCAACATATGGAAGCATTTCCTCAAGAACCTCAGGAACAATTGTTCTATAAATACTTAATGAATTTATCCCGAAACGTTCTCCAAAAACTAAATGATCAGGAGCATATTTATGTTGGGCATTGCCGACTACTTTAAAATATTCTTTGGCAATTATTCGAAGGAACGCCAGATCACGGTGCTTTCCTGAGCTTCCTTGCCATGTTTTGAGAAATTTCTGATATACTTTTTGACCCGAATTATTCTCAGGTAGTTGGCGAATGAACTCCACCCAGTTTTTTCCAGAAGGATTATCTAATGGCCATGAACCAAGGTCGGTCCAGCAATAACCGATGGTGTTAGGGTTGTCTCTACTGCTTAAGCATTTTGCCTTAACCCCGTCTTCGAGCCTCTTTTGAACCCTGGAATCAAAAATATCAAAGAATTGCACACCCTTTTTCCCACGATAATATGAAATGGGTACAAGGTGATTCCAACTTTCGATGAATGGCATATCCTGCCGAAGTGGTTCCGGACATCCATACCCATAAGCATTAAATCCAACACTCTTACAGGCTTGTGAAAACTTTTCATAATTTATCCTGGCGTCTTTGTTACTCACATGAGTTATGCCATGAGCAAAAAATAACTGACCATTTGGCTTTACTAACCAGTGCCTGCCCTCGGTCTCTCTAATCGTAATAGGATTGAATTTTTGCCCTAGAACTTGACTAGAAAGTAAATTCAGTAAGAGAAAAGATATAATCTTAGTACGCATTTAATTTTTGGATCAACCTCCTGATGGGACACAGTGGTTCCAATGTAAATATTAAATTGGTAAAGATCTTAATTTTTTTGCGACACTAGATTTATTTATCGCTATTAGTGCCAACAGCGAAGGTATGGAGAAGGTGCTCCTACAAGTACCTAGCCGCCTAGTTCATGCTAAGCTAAAGTTAATAATAATTGAAACAAACTCCTCCTGCAATTTTAAGCTCCGTCTTAGCTTT
>OMJS01000234.1 GCA_900299365.1 Opitutales bacterium | reverse complement strand
CGCTGGCCATCATGTATGGATTGGGGGTTGCGACCTTCCTGACCTTGTTCATGGTTCCTGTACTTTATTCACTGATCGAAGGAGGTCGAGGCCGAATCATTCGTTTGTTCAATCGATCAAAATCCTTCATTAACAATACTGCTGATAATCCAGCAGTGAGCTGAATTTCTTAATCGGAGTTAAAAATGTCTTTGTTTAAACCGTTTTCAAAAATCCAGATTTGGATCATGGGAGTCCTCTTTTTTGTTTTCGGAACCGCTCATCTGAAAGCATTGGCAAATGTCGAAAACCTTTGGTCGGCACGCATCCCGATTTCACTTGAGGGAACAATCCGTCCAATTGAGATCATACGGGAGCAAACCAGTGTAGGAGGACGAATCACAGCGATTACTGTCGAGGAAAACGATGAGGTTCAAAAAAATCAATTACTTCTTTCGCTCAAGAACGATACTCAAAAACAGCAATTGGAACTCGCTCAACTCCAACAAAAAATAAATCAAAATAATCTGAGAGATAGGGAACAACAAATTACTCTGGCAAAGGTCCAGATCGATTCAGCAAGCAACACCATTAAAGATCGTCAGAGGCAGGTTAAACTTGCTGAAACACAAATTGAGGTGAGTAAAAATTCTCTTATGGTTCAGGAAACGAATCTTAAAGACATAAAACGAAGATTGAAGGATGAGCAAACTCTTTTTGAACAAGGCTCTTCAACCAAATCTCAATTGGATGCTGTTCAGCTAGAATTGGACAGGGGGATGTTATCTTTATCGAATGCCGAGTTGAATCTCCTGAAAAGCCAGCAAGACCTTGAAGGAACAATGTTAAATCTTGAAAACTCTAAACTTGCGAAGATGCGTGCTGAACAAGAACTGGTCAGGGCTCAACTAGGGAAAGAAAATGCGGCTCTATCTTTAAAACTCAGCGAACAGGATGTGATTCTGAAGATGGATAATCTGAACGATACTATGATTCGTTCAAAAATTTCTGGCATTGTCATCAAAAAATATTATGAGGAGGGAGAAGTCGTTGGGAATGGAGCCAGGTTATTTGACATTGTCAATGTTGATCGTGTTGAAATAGAAGTCGGAGTAAAAGAAGAGGACCTCTCCAGGATACAAATAGGGCAGAAAGTAGTCTTCACCACACCTGCTTATCCAAACCAGCGATTTGCCGGAAAAGTAGACCGTCTTTCCTGGACAGCAAACACTCAAGATGGGAAATTTCCTGTGTTCATTCACGCAGCAAATCCCAATCTTAAACTGAGATCCGGAATGTCAGCGAAAGTTTACATGGTCTCAGCAGAATGATTGATCTCTATACCTGGAAAACACCGAATGGGAGAAAAATCTCCATCATGCTCGAGGAAGTGGGCCTTGATTATGAGGTTCACCCAATCAATATCAATGAAGGTGAGCAGCATCAAAAGCATTTTCTGAAAATTTGTCCGAACGGGAAAATTCCTGCAATTGTTGATCAGGATAATGGAAAGTCTCTATTTGAATCAGGTGCGATTCTGATCTATCTCGCGGAAAAAACGAAACAATTACTTCCTGCAAATGACTATTGGGATATCATCCAGTGGTTGATGTGGCAAATGGCCAACGTAGGCCCAATGTTCGGGCAAACCCATCATTTCCTGAAGCATCATCCGGATGCCAGCACGTACGCTTCGGCAAGGTATCACAAGGAGACCTTAAGACTTTATAAAGTCCTGGATGACCATCTATCAGAGAACAACTTTATGGCATCCAATTATTCGATTGCGGACATAGCAATCTGGCCTTGGGTGGCTCGATTCGGCTGGCATCAGATGAATTTTTCCGATTACCCTAATGTACATCGCTGGTATCTGGAAATTGCTTCGAGGCCGTCCGTACAAAAAGGCTATGATGTGCCCAGTTTTGGTGAAGAGGTACCACTCCCGACGGTGTGAGTCATGACGATTCTGGTGACAGGAGCAACTGGAATGGTCGGTTCTGTCTTATGTAAAAGACTCCAAACTCTTGATATTCCCCACTTAAAACTCAGCCGTCATCCTTCACATTCCTCTGAAGATCAGGTTTTTTGGGATCCTCATGAGAGAATCCTGGAAACGGAAAAACTCCGTGAAGTAGAAACGGTGATTCACCTTGCCGGTGAACCTGTCGGTAAGCGCTGGACTCATGAAATCAAGAAGAAAATCATTTTCAGCCGAAGTGACGCTGGGAGGTTTTTGTTCGAAACACTTGCCGCCCAAGACAAACCTCCGAAAACCCTAATCAGTGCGTCAGGAATCGGTTTTTATGGGGTCGCGAATGAAACAAAATTTAATGAGGAAAGTGCGAAGGGTCGTGGTTTTTTGGCAGATGTGGTTGAAGATTGGGAATCTGCACCGGAACCGCTACACAAAGTAGGAACCCGTGTGGTGAACATGCGAATGGGGGTGGTCTTGAGCCCGGATGGAGGAGCTTTGGCCAAAATGCTCCCGGTTTTTAAATTCGGATTAGGAGGAACCCTTGGCTCGGGGCATCAAATGATGAGTTGGATTGCCATGGAAGACCTGATCCGTGCAATCATGTTTTTCATTGAAAATGAAACTTTGCAGGGCATTTACAATCTTGTCTCGCCTAATGCGGTAAGCAATGTTGAATTCACCACCATCCTCGGTTGGGTATTGAAGCGTCCTACCCTCTTTCCCGTTCCTGCGTTAGCACTTCGTGTGATTTTTGGTGAGATGGCGATGCAGACCATTCTTGCAAGCCAGCATGTCATTCCCAAAAAGCTTCTGGAAGCAGGTTTTGAATTTCAATACCCGGAATTGGAACAGGCTTTAAGACATTGCCTGGGGCGAGAAAAAAATTAGAGCTTTGCTCTTACCATCTCCGCTAGTCCTTCAATCCAGTCGGGAGAGGCATTAAGGGATGGAACCATTTCCAGAGATTCTCCTCCTTCTTCAAGAAAAATCTCTTTTCCTCCAAT
>OMJS01000233.1 GCA_900299365.1 Opitutales bacterium | reverse complement strand
GTAAAACTCGTAGAAGAAGCTGGTGATGCTGATTTTACAACCGACACCCTAACTAAAATTAAAACTAATCAAGATGCTGGTGTTTCTATAGTCCAGCAAGAAGAGATTGGTGTAGATGAAGTCTCTAATGCAGTTGCTAACGGTGATTCTGTTGAAACGATCACTACCCTCTACGAACAGGTTGTAGCACTTGGCGATGATGCAGACGCAAAAACTGCTTTAATTTCCTCATCAACCACTGAGCTTAGCGATGAGCTTAAAACTCTCAAATCAACTCTCACTGGTAGTATAACTTTATCCGATCCAATCAAAAGTAATCTAACTTTGGCAATTAATTCAGTCCTTGCTGATGCAGACTACACTGGTCAGTCCACTTTACAAACATCTTTGACCAACGCTGTTGTCGTAGCAAATGAAATTCTAGCTGATAGAACAATTAGTGGTTCTTCTTCAATATCAACTGACAATGCACTGAATGTAGCATCACTGACAGCAAGTGGTTACAATACTGAGTTGGTCAAGTTACTCATTAAGTATGGTGCAGTTGGCGACAGCGGATCTACGCTTGCAGCTGGTGCATTAAACGGATTCTCCACTACTGGAACAACATCTTCAAACCTTTCAACTTTCTTAACAGAAGCTTCTTCCACCTCTGACTATCTTGGACTACTATCCACTCTTACTGGTGATTCAGGGATCGGCGACTCGAACGGAGATGATGACAACTTCTTAAATCCACAAACAAATACTGTTCTTGATGTATCAATGAATAAAGTAAGCCTTGTACCAGGATCTAACATTGCAATTGGAGCTGAAGGTACACCTAGCACAATTGATGTTTCATCTATTCTTACCAAGGCAACAAACCACGATGACCGTAAAATCCTAGTGGTTGGAGCAGCGAAAGATCTTACCATTGCTGGTGATACTACTTTTACAAACACCAATGATGTCGAAGACCATGCACTGGTCATCGGTGCAGCAGATGAGTTATACTTTAGATCCGAGTATTCTCCTGCTAATTCAGCAGATTATTCTGATCCAGACCCAATCACTTTAGAATATACCGGTTCTAATCTTGGACTCGGTTCAGAAAGTGAAATGCGTTTGGTAAATGTTAATATCAAAACGGGAGGCAACCTTGCCATAGCGTCACTTGATAAGGTTTATATTGGGAAAACAGACCAAGATAACCTCAGCACATTTACTGTTGGAACTGGTGGTGAAAATTCTGATCCAGATAATGTTTACATCTATGCCAACGAGCTAATTCAAGTAAATGGTTTAGCATTTGCTGGTCGGGTTGATGATGTTTACATGGATGCGATTACCATTGATTTAGGAAATGTTACTTTCCCCACAAATTCAGATGTCATGCTACGAAGCCGGGATGGTGGATTAAACTTCGGAGATGCAGCCAGAACCGTTGGGGATGTTAACTTCATTGAAAATGTTAGACATTTAAGCATCAGTGAGAATGCTTTGACTGCTAGTGATTTTGACTATTCTAAAGGTGACGGACATATCAATTCATCTAGTGCTCTTCCAAATGGCACCCCACACATAAAAATTAGAAGCAGATAGTTTTAAATCATTTTTATCATTTCTATCTATTTTATCTAAAAAGCATAATGAAAAAAATTACATTCATATCTTCCCTCACTTTACTTCTTGCCGCTTTTACTTACGGTCAAACTCAACAACAAATACGTAACCGTATTGAAGGTGCTGACCGTCCCGATGCAGCTAAACAAATCTCATCATCCAAAAAGTCATCTACATCATCTTCTAGTTCAAACCCCAGTGACTCCGGTGCTCAACGCCCTGTTATTCTTAGAGAAAATGGAATATCTGCATATTTTGGATATGATACTAAGTATTTCTACCGCTCAAATCCTTTAGCGACTGATGGAAAATTAAAACAACAAGCAACCGGTATGTGGACAAACACCTTCTACGCTGGTGCTGGATTAGGAGTATTTGATTATTCTGATTCGGTAGTTACCCCATACATTGGTGGTAGCTGGACATCAAACGAATATGTGGAAAGTGAAATAGATTCTTTCAATTATAATTCTACCGGTGCATACGCCCTTCTGCTTTTTCAATACGGCAATGGTTGGTCAGCACGAGCTGGCATTAGTTATGCAAATGATAGAAGTGCAGATAATGACACTGAAGACTACAAAGAATTTCAACCGAACCTTGGGGTTATGAAATCCTATACAATTAATGATTCAGCCACTGCTATTTTTGATGCCACAATAGGTAGACATTTAGCTGAATCATTTGTAATTGCTGGATTGACGGATGGTGGAAAGACAGCAAGTGAGAAAGAGTTAAGTAATACCGAATATGCACTTTCCTATACTGTAAATTACTCATTTAATGATATATTGATTTCTCCAAAATACCGAATTTCTTACAAAGACTACGATAAAGGTTTAAATGATGGCAGAAGTGATCTCTCTCACGATATCAGCCTTAAGGCGGCATATCCAATAACTGACTCTTTCAAACTATCAGTATTTTATTCATACAGCACACGCTCATCTGACGGTACAACTATTTCATACGATTATAAAAGTTACGATACTGGTGCCGGCTTGGGCTTAAATGCAAGATTCTAGCACTTGAGGCTGTTTCAATTTAATATTTTACTAAATGCCGCAATTGTTTTTGCGGCATTTTTTTTTGGTTCATTCTGCTATGCTAAGCTCAAGGTTAATTTTGTTCAGGGAAAGATCGAAGCTATTCAAGATACTGAAAATAAATCGATAGCCATTCTTTCAATATCTCCGGATGATGTACTGCCTTACAATCAATTAATTTGTTCTGCAAAAGGGTCTCGTGCAGAATTCTACATAGGTTCAAAAGTTTTAAGAGTCGGTAGTCTGAGTGTACTTTCCGTATTAGATGAAAATTCATTCTTTTTACATTCAGGAAGTATGCTGATATCTTTTAAACAAGAAGCCAAAATTACTCTTTCCTCTTTTGAATCTAATGCAACTTTTTCAGGTAGCGGCACCATATTAGTTGAAACCACAAAAAACGGTGGATTCAAATTTATTCCCTTTGAAGGTAGAGGAATACTCGAAACAGTAGGTGGAGATAGCCAAGAGGTTAAAGGTGGACGATTAGTCTTAGTTTTAGGAAAACATTCACAACTAGGTGATGCATATGATTTAGATCTTATGCTTTTACTTAAAACTTGTAGACTGATCAACTCCTTCCCTGATCCGTTGGATACATTTGGAAGAATTAGTTTGGCAGTATATTCTCAAGAACTGAAATTGAAGGGCAAATACAACGCCCTCATTGGTGATGCCACTACAGATCAGAACTTACAAATCTGGGCTTTTGGAGAAGAAAGTCAGGATGAATAAGCTAGTATATAAAATATACAATATCAATTCAATGAGCTATGTGCACCATCGCAAAAGGGACCATTCTGGGAGTGCTTACAGTTACAAAGGGCAACATTCTGAGTTTGCTTAATCTCAACTTTACGCGGCGTAAAAGTAGTTCCCTTATGAGAACCATCGCAGAAAGGTTGATTCGAAGATTTACCACAGGAACACCACCAATACTTACCTTGATCAAGCTTCATGACGGCTGGCATTTTTGATGCCACTACTGGTTTCTCTTCAGACATATCAACTTACTCGCTGAGTACTTCTTGATCAGAGTAAAGAACTGCATCCACATATACTTTGGACGCTATAATACCGAGTAAAAGAACAGCAAACATTACAACAGGCACGAGGATAACAGGTAGTTTCAACTTGGAGTGCCCTATTTGAGGATCATCAATGAAATCGTGTGTGCTCATACAAAAATTTTGATTTATAGAATTTTGGGGTCAATAGGAAAAGACAGAGTTGATATATCACTCAACTACCCAGGAATTTTTTCCGGTTAATAATTCCTGTAAGTTACCATGACCATGAGATTGGGAAGATTTGATTTGATCGTGGAGTGCATCCTCATATGTTTCTCTACCTTCAATCTGGCGAAGTATACCAAATGGAGTTGGGAATGTAGGATATGCCATCTGTGCAAGGATTGAGGCATAAGCAGGGTTTGTTGTCTTGGATTGGTGAATCAATAAGTCAGACTCTTCCACGCCATCTCCTAGCTCAACAACCTCTGGATCAAATCCATTCAAGCGAATACCTTTGTTTTCACCAAACAATAATGGTTTACCGTCTTCCAACAATAGAGATTGATCACTTCGTACTTCCCGTCCAGTCACAGGATCAAAAGCATGATTGTTGAAAATCACACAGTTCTGAAAGATTTCTACAAATGATGTACCCTTGTGAGAGTGAGCTGCCTTAAAAGTTTCGACCATGTGCTTCTGGTCCGTATCTGTGGTGCGGGCTACAAATGTTGCTTCACTACCCAATGCAAATAATAGAGGATTAATTGGATAATCAAGTGAACCTGCAGGTGTACTCTTGGTCTTTTTACCAACTTCGGAGGTTGGGCTGTATTGGCCTTTGGTCAGACCGTAGATTCGGTTATTAAACAACAATACATTAATGTCCAAGTTACGACGTAATAGATGCATTAGGTGATTCCCCCCGATGGAAAGTCCATCACCATCTCCGGTCACCATCCATACTGAAAGATCTGGATTGGCTGACTTCACCCCAGTTGCCACGGTAGGTGCTCTACCGTGAATGGTATGAAACCCATAGGTGTTCATGTAATAGGGAAAGCGACTCGAGCAACCGATTCCACTAACCACTACAAATTTCTCTTTGGGCACCCCGATCTCTGGCAATGTTCTTTGAACTGCATTAAGGATGGCGTAATCTCCGCACCCCGGACACCAACGTACATCGTTCTCTGTAACAAAGTCCTTTTTGGTTAGACTGCCTTCTTCTGTATTTGTAGTGCTCATGGAAAATTCAAAAATTAGGACAATTCCTTGTGAAACGCCTCACGTAGTTCAGAAACCTTAAAAGGCTTACCCTGAACCTTGGTAAGTGGAATCGCATCCACCAAATATTTTGCCCGCAAAATCAAGCTGAGTTGACCAAGATTTAGTTCCGGAACAATTACCTTTTTAAACTTAGAGATAATCTCACCCAAATCTTTGGGCAGAGGATTAAGATGTCTCAAATGAAGACTGGAAACTGAAAATCCTTCGGTCTGCATCGCTTGGACCGCAGAAGTGATAGCACCATAGGTACCGCCCCATCCAATAACTAATAGATCACCCTCCCCTTTTCCGTGTAAATTTGTTGCTTCAAGAGAATCCGCGATACGCTCAACTTTCTCAGCACGTAAGTAGGTCATTTCTTCATGATTCTCAGGGTCATAACTAACTCCTCCATCCTCAGATTTTTCCAACCCTCCAATCCTGTGTTCTAATCCAGGCTGACCAGGAATTGCTTGAGTACGAGCTAAAGTATCTGGGTTTCGTTTATAGGAAATATAGGGTTCATCCGGGTTCGCAAACTTTGCCTCGATGAGTGGTAATTCAGAAGCATTAGGAACTAGCCAAGGTTCAGCACCATTTGCTACATAAAGGTCACTCAAGAAAATTACGGGTGTGCAATAAGTGAGAGCAATACGACACGCTTCAATTGCACAGTCAAAACAATCGGAAGGCGAATGTGCAGCAATTACGGGTAATGGACAATCTCCATGCCTTGAAAACAAACTCTGCAATAAGTCGCTCTGTTCTGTTTTGGTAGGAAGACCAGTACTAGGACCTCCCCGTTGTACATTACAGATAACCACAGGTAATTCGGTAATACTTGCAAGTCCGATGAATTCACTTTTAAGACACATTCCAGGACCACTGGTAGCGACCACGGAAAGATCACCTGCAAAACTTGCCCCAATGGCTACACCCATGGCAGCAATCTCATCTTCTGCCTGCACAGTTTTTACTCCAAATTTTTTCAGTGCGGACAATCCTTCAAGCACGGGAGAGGCAGGAGTAATAGGATAGCCTGAGTATAAAAGTTCGCGATCAGCACATTTTGCACCAGCAACTAATCCATATACTGTAGCTTCATTTCCAGAAATTTTTCGATACACTCCTGGAGTTACTGTAGCCTTTGCTAACTGATAACGATTACGAGCCGTTTCCATGGTATCACCTAGATTGTGACCTGCTTTGAGAGCAGTGGAGTTAGCATCGGCAACATCAGGTAATCGTTTTCCCCACTTCTGATCAAAGAAAGTAAGAGTTGGCTCAAGAGGTCTGCCGTAAACATAGCACATGAAACCAAGTGCAAAGAAATTTTTGCAACGTGCTTTATCCGATGGCTTAAGGGGACTCTCTGCTAATGCATCTTTCGTGAGAGTAGTAAGATCCAACTCGATAAGTTGGTACATTTTACGAAATTCTTCATCTTCGAGAGGGTTTGTCTCGTAGCCTGCTTTCTTGAGATTCATTTTCTTGAATGAATCAACATTGACGACAAGCAGTCCACCCTCAGGCAGATCAGCAATATTTGCCTTGAGTGCGGCTGGATTCATTGCCACAAGAGCATCCGGCTCATCTCCTGGAGTGAGAATGGATCGGCTACCAAATTGAAGTTGATAACCAGAAACACCGGCAAGAGTTCCTGCAGGTGCTCGAATTTCAGCGGGAAAATCTGGAAGTGTGGCAATATCATTACCCGCAAAGGCACTAGAGTCAGTGAAGCGTTCCCCGATCGTTTGCATACCATCGCCAGAATCTCCGGCGAAGCGTACGACCGCGGATTCGATTTCTTCAAAAGAATCGGTTGCTTGAGTCATTTGTGAAGATGGGAGGGGAAGTTAAGTAAAAAACGAATCATTTTATGAAGTTTGTTAGGCTAATGCACAACGAAATTCTCAAAAAAAAAATTTGAGATATAATATTGTTCAAAAAACTTTTTCTCAGATCACAAATTTTTGATAGGTAAGGGGAAAGGAAACAGATTAAATGCCAAAGACAATCTTTCCTCTGACGAACGATTTCCCCTTACTCCATGTCGCATCCAAGGCTCAAACAATACCAATTTTCCCTCACTTGGCATGATATCTAGATCCATTTCGCCTTCCTTATGAAAGAAAAGGTTACCTGAATTCGGAGAGCATGAAAGATAAACAACCCCGGAAAGGATGGATAGATGTGCATGATCGTGAACTCCAGTTGATTCTCCTGGCTTTGCCAAATTAAACCAAAAGGGCGGATTTACATCTTCTGATCCTTGCAAAGGCTCATATAATATCACACTTGATTTTTTTAAAAATTCTTGACCTACATCTCTGGCAAATCGAATTGGCACACGGCAAATAGGAACTAGGTTTATATTCAAATATAAATTTTCCCACCTTCCACCTATATTGTGGGACTTTTTAGCCCCGTCCAAGTTTTGAAAAAATTGAGTAATAAGCTGGGGGATCCATTCCTGAGAATCTGGCACATCAATTTCAAGAATTTTTCCCCCTCCCCATGAAAATATTTTTTCCATCCTTCTTAAACTTCCGATGAGTTAAATAATTTTTCAATTAAATCTGCATGTTTTTTGAATTTTGAAATCAAAATCGATTTATCAGACAATGAAAACCCAGCATCAATAAATCCAGGACATACGGAGCAACTGACTAATGAGAAGGGCTCATTTGAATGCTCGCATGGAGTAGCTCCAAAAATAGTTTCAGCGGGAATGGTATGCTGAGCAAAAGAGTCCGATTGATCTGAAATATTTCCCAGCAGGACCGAGTGGTAATCATCTGCAGAAAACATATGTGCACGCAAAGGTGCACCCTGATGAAAATACCATGTCTCATCTGCATCCAATCTGTGCAACCGAGAAACCTCTCCTTTTTTGAGCAAGTATAAAATAGAGGTTCCAGCAGGGCGGAAACCATTGGGAGATTCTAAAACCTCTTTTGATTCATAAGTACGCCTAAACCACCCACCTTCTGGATGTGGTTCCAGCGAAAACCGATCAATAATCTCTTCTGCAGAAACCAACAAAATCAAACCAATTCCATCAACCTCTGCAGAAGACAAGCAGCCGTGAACGGGGAAACGATATCACCCTGAAGAGGAGCAAGTTCAACTAAATCCATGCCTACACATGTTCTTCCCTCAAGAGCTGATTTTACCAAATCAATCGCTTGGTAGTAGGAAAGGCCTCCGGGCACAGGTGTACCTACGGCGGGCATAACCGATGGGTCCAACCCATCCAGATCAAAGCTTATGTATACGAGTTCCGGAAAATCAGCAGGCAATTGAATGTGATTGGTTTGATTACGGACTAATTCTTCCCCGTCCCAAAAGATTACTCCTTTTTCCTGGCGGAAGCTTTTTTCCTGCTCACAGAGTGCTCTGACACCGAAAGAAACAAGCTTGTGACCTTCATTAACCAATAAGTTCATTACACTGGCATGGGAATGTGAATTGCCCTCATAACTTTCCCGCAGATCAGCATGGGCATCAATTTGAATAATTCCGATTTTTTGTCCAAGCACATCAGTAACTCCATTAACTGCGGCCCAGGAGAGAGAATGTTCCCCACCTAAAACAGCAGGGATTTTTTTTGACTCAATCACTTTGCCAACCCGATTTCGTAATTCGGAAAGACAAGTTTTATGATCAGCAGAGCAATCAATTTCCTGCTGCGTAAAAATACCCTGCTCACAAACAGAGGATCTTTCTAACTCCTGGCTTGCTTCAAGAATCGCTGTAGGACCTCCCAAAGTACCTGCACCATAGGAAACAGTTTTTTCCATCGGGCAGGGAATAATCTGAAACTTGGAAAGTTCTTTCTGGTTTTCTCCCTCCATTAACTCTGCAGCTAAAAATTGCATTGCTGTAAATTTCTCATGATAAACGTTTCACAAATTCCTCATAGTTGAACTGCGTAATCATTTTAAGCTCATCTGTTTTGGAATTCCACAAAGCAATCGAAGGCAGGGGGACACCGTTAAAGGTATTTGTCTTCACCATGGTGTAATGAGCCTGGTCAAGAAAAGCCACTCTTTCCCCACGATGCAACTCCTGAGGGAAGCGATAACATCCAAAGCTATCTGCGGTTAAGCAACTGGATCCACCAAGGAAATATTCATATCCTCCTTCCGGAACCTCTCCTAACAACGCGGGGCGGTAGGGAGCTTCAATCACATCGGGGGCGTGACAGGTAGCACTAAGATCAAGCAGGGCATGCTTCTTTTCAGCATCCATAATATCCAAAACTTCTCCCACCAGAATTCCCGCATCCAATGCAACTGCTTCACCAGGCTCTAGAAAAACTTCCACTTCATATTTCTGGGAAATTCGGGAAATCAGTTCAACCAATCCATCGCGGTCATAATCATCCCTGGTACAATGATGACCCCCTCCCAGATTGATCCACTCAAACTGATAAAGAATACCGCCCAGTTGTTGCTCAATTCTTTGCCAAGTTTTAAGCAGGGGCTCAAAGTTTTGCTCACATAGGGTATGAAAGTGGAGGCCCTGAAACCCGGAAAGTTCATCGGTGCCCAATTTACTCATGGGGTAGCCAAGTCTGGAATTCTGTGCACACGGATCATATTTTGGGTCAAGTCCCATAGACAATTCCGGGTTAATCCTGAGTCCGGTCGAAATTCCTGCTTTCCTCGCATGCTGTAATCCAAATGCATGAGGGGAATTAAAAATTAGATGATCCGAAATTAAGAAAATCTCCTCAATTTCTTCCTCACGGAAAGCAGGAGAAAAAGTGGAAAGAACTTTGTCTTTATTCAGCTGTACAAAATTTTTCTCCCGGGCCAGTCTGGCTTCCCACAATCCTGAGGCACAGCAGCCATCCAAATATTCTTCAATCAATCCTGCTAGTGACCACATCGAAAAGGCCTTCAGGGCAAGTAAGACCCTAGCACCTGAACGATCACCAATATCGCGAAGGATTTGAAGGTTGTAACGGATTTTTTCCTCATCCACCACATAGCAGGGAGACTTCACCCGTCTTAGATCAAAGTGGGCGAAGGTACCTGGTCCACTGCTTTGCGTGGGAATCATCAGAAATTCAACGGGGCATCCAACTCGCGGACTTCCCAGGGAAGACCGTGATGATTAAGCATATTCATAAAAGGATCCGGATCGAGCTGTTCTATATTGAACACTCCCCTGCCCTGCCAAGTTCCTTTGAGCATAAGAGCCGCCCCAATCATGGCGGGCACTCCCGTGGTATAACTTACTGCCTGACTGCCCACTTCCCGAAAACAGGCTTCATGATCACATACATTGAACAAATATTTTGTCACCTTTGAACCATCCTTTTCTCCACTGATAATATTTCCAATGCAGGTCTTCCCTTTGGTGCGCCCTCCGAGCCCACCAGGGTCTGGTAAAACTGCCTTGAGGAACTGCAGAGGAATAATTTCCTGCCCCTGATAAAAAATCGGCTCAATCGAAGTAAGCCCAATATTTTGTAGCACTTCCAAATGTTTTAAATAAGCATCACCAAAAGTCATCCAAAAGCGGGCTCTCTTAAGCTCAGGAAAATGTTTCACCAAGGATTCCAGTTCCTCATGGTACATCAGGTACATGTTCTTGTCCCCAACTTCCGGGAAGTCAAAGATGTGTCTTGAGGAAAGTGCAGGTGATTCCACCCATTCACCTTGCTCCCAATGCCTTGCTGGTGCCGTTACTTCACGAATATTGATCTCTGGATTGAAATTGGTGGCAAAGGGATGACCATGATCTCCCCCATTGCAGTCTAGAATATCAAGCGTATCCATGCGGTCAAAATGATGCTTGGCCAACCAGGCGGTAAATACATTGGTCACGCCCGGATCAAAACCAGAACCCAACAATGCCATCAGTCCGGCCTTTTCAAACCGTTCCTGGTATTCCCATTGCCAGCGATATTCAAACTTAGCCTCATCCTT
Source organism: Opitutales bacterium (assembly GCA_900299365.1). Classification (GTDB taxonomy): domain Bacteria; phylum Verrucomicrobiota; class Verrucomicrobiia; order Opitutales; family Seribacteraceae; genus Chordibacter. The sequence goes on along the minus strand of OMJS01000233.1, from coordinate 9,056 downwards.
CGGCTCATAATTAGCAGTATCCAAGTAGGAAACTCCTGCTTCCAAGCATGCATCCATCAAAGGAAGGTCCTGATAGGGAAGAGCGAGATTCACTAAAAGATCCGGCTTAACCTGCTCGAGCAAACGGACAGTTTGTCCGACTTCATCCGCATCCACTTCAGCGGTTTCAATCTTTACCCCAAACCGTTGCTTTACCGAATCCGCAATTTTTTCACAGGACGAAATTCTGCGACTGGCTAAAGTGATGGATGAAAACACATCCGGCAATTGAGCCATTTTATGAACTGCGACTGAGCCGACCCCACCGGCTCCAACTACCAATACTTTTGACATATTTTTTCCTTTCTTAATCAGATTCGTAATAAGTGTATCCTCTGAGACTGTCCCGATAAGTGGACACTAATTCTTTTAATTCCCCAAGGGTTGCCCCATGCTCCTTCACTGCCCGTTCTGCCCGAGCCTTAAATTTTTCCAACAATCTCTTCGGCTCATATTCCACATAACTTAGAACCTCGGAAACGGTGTCTCCTTCCACTTCGTCAAGCAGTTCAAATTCACCATCCTCTTTTAAACGGATGGTAACGACATTGGTATCCCCAAAAAGGTTATGTAAATCGCCAAGCGTTTCCTGATAAGCACCCACGAAGAAAGCACCCAAGTAGTATTCCTCATCTTCCCGCAAGCTGTGTAAAGGAAGGCAGTCAGAAACTCCATCTCCCACCACAAATCGGTCAATCCGACCATCGCTGTCGCAGGTCACATCACAAAGTACCGCGTTTCGATCCGGTTTCTCGTGGAGACGGGTGACAGGAATGATGGGATGTAATTGATCAATCGCCCAAACATCAGGCAGACTCTGAAACAGAGAAAAATTGCAGTGATAAATATCTGCCATCCCCTGCACCCGCAGGTTCAATTCCTCACTCCATTCCGTATCCGCAAGTTCGTCCATCATCACCCGGATCTGTCCCAGCACGCGTTGATGTGCCCGTTCCGCCCTAGCCAGTACAGGGAGAGCAAGCCTGCTCCTGCGGAATAGCGCTCTAAGTTCATCCCGATAATAAGTGGCATCGTTGAGAGACTCCAGTAAGCTGTCCAACTTCAGATCATCAGAAATTTCAATCAGGGAACGCAGGAGAGGATGGTCCCCATCCGCTAAAGAAACCACCGTATTACTTTCATAGCTGGTACTTTCAAGTACGCTAAAAAGCAGCATCGAGGACTGGGCAACACATGCCCGTCCGCTCTCCGTAACAATACAGGGATGCTCCACTCCCGCATCATTCATTTCAAACCCAACCGTTTCCACCAGACTGTAGCAATATTCCTCTAGGGAATAATTGATTGAATTTGGACTGGATGAATTTTCACCGGTGTAATCCACGCCCAGGCCACCACCCAGATCGAGATACTGCAAGTTAGCACCAAGTTTACGAATCTCAATAAACAGCCTGCTTGCTTCCTGAGCAAATTTGCGGATTTCGATCATATTGGGGACTTGGCTGCCAAGGTGGGAATGTTGCAGAACCAGGCAATCGAGTAAGCCTTCCTCTCTTAAGGTCTCCACCACCTCCACCACCTGAGCAATGGATAATCCAAAAGAAGACCGGTCGCCACTGGTGGCAGCCCAGTTTCCACTCACAATGTTTACCAACTTCACCCTTACGCCCAGTGTGGGTGGAATGCTAAGCTCGCGGGACACCTCGATGATTAATTTCAGTTCCCGGACACTCTCCATCACGATGACGGTGTTCATCCCCAGTTTAGAAGAAAGTAAAGCTAAGCGAATAAATTCAGAATCTTTATATCCGTTACAAATGATCAACGACTCTGGGTTAACATTTTGAGCCAAAGCAATCAAAAGCTCTGCTTTGGATCCCACCTCGAGACCGAAATGAAAAGCCTCACCGTATTCGGAAACCCGTTCCACCACATGAGCTTGCTGGTTAACTTTGATCGGGAAAACACCCCGGTAATCACCCTTATAATTTACCTGCTGGATCGCATCCTTAAAACTCTCATTGATCGCTTTGATACGATGCTCCAAAAAGTTAGATACTCTTAGTAGAACCGGAGTTTGTATGCCTCTTTGTTCCAATTTGTGGATCACTTCTGCCAGATCGACCGGTTTGCTCTCTGCAGATAAGGGATCATTCAGGGCAACATTTCCATTTTCAAGAACTCCAACCAATCCGTCACCCCATCGGGTGATACCATAAATATCATGTTCCATGAGAAGTTGCCTAGCCTGGTGATCCTTGGGGAAAGGGTTGAAAGAAAGTGGTCGGGATGGTGAGATTCGAACTCACGGCCTCCTGCTCCCAAAGCAGGCGCGCTAACCAGACTACGCTACATCCCGGAACCAAAAGAAAAACTATGAACCATTTTTTTAACTTTGGCAAAACCATTTAACACCACATGTGAAACTCATATGACTCGGTTTTTGTTTGGCAAAACACATCAACGCATCATGATATGTTGATACGTTTATGAAGGATTTTACTAAGATTCGTCCGACTGAAAAGAATATCCGCGATATTTTAGACAAACGGATTCTAATTTTGGATGGTGCCATGGGAACCATGATTCAGCAGGAAAAGTTGGAGGAAGAGGATTTTCGTGGCGATTTATTCAAAAAACATGAGGGTGAACTCAAGGGGAACAACGATTTGCTCAGCCTTACCCGCCCAGATGTGATTCGTAAGATTCACCAATCTTACTTCGCTGCGGGCAGTGACTTGGTCGAAACCAATACCTTCAGTGCCACCAGCATCGCCATGGCAGATTACCATCTTGAGGATGTGGTTTATGATTTAAATGTGGCATCCGCTAAACTGGCCCGGGAAGCCGCGGATGAAGCCATGTCAAAAGATCCCTCCCGTCCAAGATTTGTTGCCGGTGCCATCGGGCCGACCAACCGGACTGCTTCCTTATCACCCGATGTTAACGACCCTTCCAAACGCAATGTAACTTTTAATCAATTGGTTGATGCTTATTACGCCCAGATTGCGGCCTTGGTTGAAGGTGGGGTGGATATCCTTATGCCAGAGACCACTTTTGACACGCTCAATTTAAAGGCCGCTATTTTTGCTCTGGAAAACTTTTTCGATTCTTCAGGTCAGCGGCTACCTGTAATTTTATCCATTACAATTACGGATGCATCCGGCCGTACCCTTTCCGGTCAAACCACCGAAGCGTGCTGGAATTCAATCGCCCATGCAAAACCACTGGGTGTGGGCCTGAATTGTGCATTGGGAGCCGATGCGATGCGCCCTTACCTACAGGCTCTTTCCCAAAATGCAGATTGTTATGTGCATTGCTATCCCAACGCCGGCCTGCCCAACCCTCTTGCTCCCACAGGATATGACGAAAAACCTGCCGATACTGCTGGTGCTCTTTTTACCTTCGCGGATGAAGGTCTTTTAAATATGGCTGGTGGTTGTTGTGGAACCACCCCGGATCATATCCATGCCATTGCTGAAAAATTAGCGGAAGCTGCACCCAGAGAAGTTGCGGAAATTGATCCTGCGATGCGGTTGAGTGGATTGGAGCCTTTCGAAATCAAAGGGGAATCCAAATCTCTAATTATGGTTGGGGAGCGAACCAATGTGACTGGATCCCCCAAATTCCGGAAACTGATTGAGGATGGGGATTATGATTCCGCCCTCAAAGTGGCCAAACAGCAGGTGGAGAATGGAGCCAATATCATCGATGTAAATTTTGATGCCGCCCTTCTCGATGGCGAGGAATGCATGACCAAATTTTTAAATCTGGTGGTATCCGAACCTGATATTTCTCGGGTACCCATCATGATTGACAGTTCAAAATGGTCGGTTATCGAAGCAGGACTAAAAGTGATCCAGGGAAAATGTATCATCAACTCCATCAGCTTGAAAGAGGGGGAAGAAACTTTTAAGCAACATGCCCGGCTCGCATTGAGGTACGGTGCTGCGGTGGTGGTGATGGCTTTTGACGAGAAAGGACAAGCTGCAACTTTCGACGATAAAGTCCGGATTTGTGAACGGGCATACAGGATTCTGGTGGATGAGGTGAATTTCCCGCCCGCTGATATTATCTTTGATCCCAATGTGCTTACCCTGGCCACAGGAATGGACGAGCATAATGCCTATGGTCTGGACTTCATTGATGCGGTCCGGGAAATCAAAAAACGTTGTCCACATGCCCGCACCAGTGGAGGAATTAGTAATGTTTCTTTCTCGTTCCGGGGAAATAACCTAGTCCGGGAAGCGATGCATGCCTGTTTTCTTTATCATGGATGTCAGGCAGGTCTGGATATGGGAATTGTGAACGCCGGTATGCTTGCGGTGTATGATGAGATTGAGCCCGAACTACGCAAACGGGTGGAAGCGGTGGTACTCAACCAGTCGAAAAATGCCGGAGAAGAACTGCTCGCTCATGCCGAAAGCATCAAAGACCAGAATGAAAGCCGAAAATCAGAAGGGCCAGACTTATCATGGCGTGAAAAACCAGTAGCGGAAAGACTGACCTACTCACTGGTCAAAGGAATTGGAGATTATGCGGAAGAAGATGCCGAAGAGGCACGCCAAATTCTTGGTCGGCCTCTAGAGGTCATTGAAGGTCCGCTGATGGATGGAATGAAAGTGGTGGGTGATCTATTTGGCGACGGTAAAATGTTTCTTCCCCAGGTGGTTAAGAGTGCCCGGGTGATGAAAAAAGCGGTGGCTTACCTCGAACCATTCATGGAGGAGGAAAAAGATGAATCCGGATCCGGCAAACGGGGAACCATGGTCATAGCCACCGTTAAAGGGGATGTCCATGACATTGGCAAAAATATTGTTGGAGTGGTTCTTGCCTGCAATAACTGGGAGGTCATCGATCTTGGTGTAATGGTATCCTGTGACAAAATTCTTGATGCCGTGGCGGAGCACAACGCCGATGTACTCGGCCTCAGTGGTTTGATCACACCATCTTTGGATGAAATGATTCACAACGCCAAGGAGATGCAAAGACGCGGCCTAAAGATTCCTCTTTTAATTGGTGGTGCCACCACCAGTCGTGCCCATACTGCAATTAAAATTGCCCAGCATTATGAACCACCGGTCATTCAGGTGGCGGATGCATCTCTGGTGGTCAATGTGTGCAATGATGTCCTGCACCCGGAAAAATCTGAGCAATATATTTCCAACTTAAAAGCAGATCAGGCACGCATTCGTGAGCAGCATGAGGCTCAGGGTGAACGGCCACTTCTGCCCATCAAAGAAGCCAGACAGAAAGCCCCTGCAATTGATTGGAAAGCACAGGAAATTGCAGAGCCTATCCCGGACAATCTCGGTACCCACTTATTCAATCCATCCCTTGAGGAGGTTTTGCAGTTTTTTGATTGGTCTCCCTTTTTCTGGGCATGGGAGTTGAGAGGAACATATCCTCAAATTTTCGAAAAGAAAAACACCGGAGAAGAAGCGAAAAAGCTTTTTGATCAGGCACAGGAGCTCCTCCAAGAAATCATTGAACAAAAACTCTTTATCTGCCAGGCAGTGGTGGGATTATGGCCCGCACATGCTATTGGGGATGATGTGCAATTATTTTCGGATCTTTCCAAGCACAGGAGTGTAGGCAAATTCTGTTTTGTACGCCGCCAACAGGTCATTCCCAATCAGCCACAGTTCTGCTTGTCCGATTACATCGCTCCCAAGGAATCGGGCAGAATGGATTACCTTGGTGCCTTTGCCGTCAATGCGGGCAAGGAAGTGGACGAATTGGCAGAAAAACACAAAGCTGACAACGATGATTTCACTTCCATTTTGGTTAAGTCATTGGGAGACCGGTTTGCCGAGGCCACCGCAGAATATGCCCACAAGAAAATTCGTGACCTCTGGGGATTCGGAGTGTCAGAAGGACTGACCAATGAGGACTACATCGCAGAAAAATACCGCGGAATCCGACCAGCAGCTGGGTATCCCTGCCAACCCGATCATACGGAAAAGGATTTAATATGGGATCTCCTTGATGTAAAAAATCAAATCGGACTTGAACTGACGGAGTCACGGGCAATGAATCCCGGATGCTCGGTTTCCGGCCTCTACTTCTCAAATCCACAATCCTGCTACTTTAATGTGGGCAGTTTGGGTAGGGATCAGGTGGAGGATTATGCCAGGCGCAAGGGATGGGATTTTGACCAGGCGGTTAAATGGTTGCGACCCAACCTTGGGTTTGATGCCTAATACGATTTTCCCGGCTTAATTGCCCTCCCCTTTGGCATTGCAGGAGACTGCAGGAAAAAGTATATCTTTTCGGCTATGAAGGAAATGTCTCCCCTTGAGGAAATACGCCATTCTGCCGCTCATGTTCTCGCTACCGCGGTCCTACGCCTGTACCCGGATACACAGTTGGATATCGGTCCACCCACCGATGCGGGGTTTTACTATGATTTTGATTCCGAAGTGCCTTTCACTCCAGAAGTTCTACAGCAAATTGAGGGGGAGATGAAAAAAGTCATCAAAGAGAACCAACGATTTGAACGATTGGAAGTCACTAGGCAGGAAGCTATTTCCATCATTAAAGAGATGGGACAAACAACCTATAAATTAGGCAGGTTGGATGATATCCCTGAAGGAGAAACCATCTCTTTTTACCGCAATGGAGAATTTCGTGATCTTTGTGCGGGTAGTCATGTATCCTACACCAAGAAAATTAAAGCTTTTAAACTCCTACATGTCGCAGGTTCCTATCATCGAGGAGACTCCTCCCAAAAACAGCTTCAACGGATTTATGGAACCGCGTTCCATTCGAAGGAAGAACTTGCCCAGCACTTGGAGCGTTTGGAGGAAGCAAAAAAGAGGGACCATCGTGTCGTGGGAAAAGATCTTGGTCTCTTTCATATCGACGAACAGGTCGGACAGGGCCTCGTGCTATGGAAGCCTAACGGAGCCATTATCCGGCAGGAATTGGAGGGGTTCATTACAGAACAGTTAAACCAACAGGGATATTCTCAGGTCTACACCCCACACATTGGTAAACTCGACCTTTACCGCACTTCTGGACATTTCCCCTACTATCAGGACTCCCAATATCCACCAATCATTCATCGTGAATGCCTCGATCAATTGGCCGAGGAAGGATGCACCTGTTCGGAATTATCCAATAAACTGGAAAAAGGAGAAATTGACGGGTATTTGCTCAAGCCGATGAACTGCCCGATGCATATCCGTATTTTTAAGTCCGAACAGCGATCCTATCGCGACTTACCGGTAAGATTAGCTGAATTCGGTACGGTTTACCGCTGGGAACAATCCGGGGAACTGAATGGGATGACCCGGGTACGCGGATTTACACAGGATGATGCTCACCTATTTATTCGAGAAGACCAGTTGCAGGATGAGGTTCAGGGGTGCCTCAGCCTGGTCAAACTTGTGTTCTCCACTTTGGGAATGGATGACTATCGGATCCGGGTAAGTTTGCGCGATCCAGAATCCGATAAATATGTTGGTGCACCCGAAGCCTGGGACAAGGCGGAAGCTGCCTTGCGTGAAGCGGTCAAAATCCTTGGTGTGGAATATGAAGAAGAGCTCGGCGAAGCTGCTTTTTATGGACCTAAAATTGATTTTGTGGTCAAAGATGTGATTGGTCGCGAGTGGCAGTTGGGCACGGTGCAGGTGGATTATAATTTGCCTGAGAGGTTTGACCTATCCTATGTAGGCAGTGACAATCAGGATCACAGACCTGTGATGATTCACCGGGCACCCTTTGGGTCGATGGAACGTTTTTGTGGGGTCCTTATCGAACATTTTGGAGGCAACTTTCCGACCTGGCTTGCTCCCGAGCAGGTCCGGATTTTGCCGATGAACGATGACTTACTCACCTACGCAGAATCATGTCTGCAACAACTGAAAGCAAAAAAGATCCGGGCAAGCATCGACGCACAATCAGCTAAACTTGGGGCAAAAATCCGCCGGGCTGAAACCGATAAGATTCCCCACATGATCGTGATCGGCAAACGGGAAGCAGAGGAAGGAAAAATTTCTCTTCGCTCTAGAAGTAATCCGGCACTGGATGGCCCACACACACCTGGTAATGCCATCTCTTTGATCACTGAGGAAATTTCCTCTAAATCATTACCAAAATCGAGAAAATCTTCTCAGTAAACAAAATCGTGAAAGGACATGTGTAATTTGTCCAAAAAAGCTACAGGCAATAGGGTTCAAAATGTGAATAAATCAATCGATATTAATCCAATCCATCGGGTATTTTCCCTCCCGTTCGTGGTTGCTATTCGATTTTACCGAATATTTTCACCGATTAAGCAACTCTTACTTGGCCCTTACGCAAGATGCAGGTTCCATCCAACGTGTTCTGAATACGCATTGGAGTGTTTTCGAACCTTGCCACTACATCGTGCGATTCCGCGATCCCTATCAAGGATCTTTAAATGCAACCCCATACACCCTGGTGGATACGATCCGGTTCATCCTGACTGTGAAACAAAACCCTACTAAGGTTTATGACCTCAATACTACAAACTGCCCCAACAATCTGTAGAATCGGTGAAGATCTCACCGCTTATTTGGAAGGCTTAATAGAAAAATCCAGAATTTCTAACAAGAGTCTCATCAGCTCGATTTCTTTCAGAACCAACTTTTCCGACCCTCTGGCCATTCTCGAAAAACTGCATCATAATAATCAGCCCCATTGCTACTTCGAGAAAGCCACCGATGATTTCGCTATCGCTTGTGGTGGATATCTTGCCCACCATAAATGCACGGGTTCTTACAGATTTCAACTCGCTAAAGAATGGTCCGAAAAACTCCTCCGATCCGTCGAGCGGGCGGGAGATGCCCCGATTGCAGGATCGGGACCAACCATTTTTTTGACTGCATCATTTGAAGCTGAAATTGCGAACCATTACCAATCCACGCTCACCGTCTTTCTTCCCGAATGGCAGGTGATTCAACAAGGCGGGGAACACATCATCATTCTCAATACCCAGATCAATCCTAGTTCAGTTGCCAGTCTTATTCAGAAGAATTTGAATGATCGGCTCAATTCCATGATAGGCCTTAGAAACGAAAAAGTCTCCG
>OMJS01000232.1 GCA_900299365.1 Opitutales bacterium | reverse complement strand
TAAAGGAATTCCTGTGAATTGCTCAATCCGTCGGTGTCATTATCTTCTGTATCACCCCAACCTGTCCCATCCTTTGCCATAAAGGAGTCCAAATATTTATTGAGCCACTTTTCTTGTGAACTAAGTACATTTCTGGAAGATGGACGTATAAGAATCTCAGAGCGTAAATCAACACCCCCAAGAGTGGCGTTTGCCTCCACAGTTAATAATCCACTAAAGAAGGTTGGTTGAATAGTAGCACCTGAGCCAGTGGATAAGTTTGTCAAATTAACATCCCAAATTTTTACCTCAGCATTTTTAGAAATTTCAAAACCACGTTTCTGCAGGCTTATACTCTCGATCTTTCCATCACTATCCGTCTGGGTAACATTAGCTTCAAAACCATATCCTTCAGAGAAAAGAATTTTGTCACCATTTTGATAACCTGACCCACCACTCAAAATTTCAATAGACTGAATCGAACCCACGCCCTCCCTAAGTGTGGAATAAAGAAAAAGACTAACCTGCTCTCCGCTCGCATTAATATCTCGGTTCCCATTTTCATCTTCGAATTGGGCAACTCGGGAATTATTGCCGTCAGAAGCATTGAAATCTAATCTTATACTCCAATCGATTGGAGTAGAAACAATCGAGCCATTGCTATCAAAAACTACTGCGTTCAGGTTAAAAGGTTGGTCCCCACGGAAGCTTGTGGAAAGAGGCACTTCAATGGGGTTTAAGCCCCCCGCATCATCAGGAAACAGAACCAACTGAGCAGTGCCTAGGCTTTGCGATCCTCCAGATCCAGAATTTATAGTTCTGTTAGATTCGCTCAGATAAAAGCTTTCATAAAAATCAACTCCTGTAATTGATTCGGAATAGACAACAGTAAACTCGTCTCCCGGAAAATATGATGTGGTATCACTATCATCCACGATCGTAAGAGTAAGCGACCCATCGACATCAATAGATATATCAATCTTTGGAGTAGCCGTGCCTAAATTTTCTGTTCCTGGAATGAAAGTGAGCTCAGGAGGATCTGCGGATGGATTAAATCCACGACCGACACCTTGTAATCTCTTATTATAAAACTCCTGAATAAATTCATCTTCAGCATCTAATTGCTGAGATGGACGAGCTAAGTTTCTCGACTCCAAAGACCATACTAGCGAGCTCTTACCTTTGCCCAGGTTGTCAGATTCTAACAATAATTTTGGGAATCCCGGAACATATAATACCTCCGAAATTCGCGAAGGATTAGCTTGTGGTCGAAAAGTGCTTTCTTGATGACTTTTGTCTTCTAAAAATACCGTAACATTATATAGCCCAGGATCTAAATTTCCGAATGCATACTGTCCATTCAGGTCTGTGTAGGAAGACTGATTTTTATCCACAGGCTCATTAGTTGCCCAACTCCCGCCGGGTACATGTTCAGAGACTAATATACGATTACCCAATGCAGGAACAGTCTGGGTATTATTGCCATCAATTACTGAGCTTCCGTAGTAAAATTGTGTTGGAAAACGGTCATCGACATAGAGTTCAATGAAAGATTTTTGGCTGTCCGCATCATAACTTACTACATCGTTTAAGCGAATAAAGTTACTCCTGGTTTCTGTGTCGTAGACGAAATTTTGTAAGATATTTCCCCTCCCATTGACTAAGTTCCGCCCGTCCAAAAAGAAAGCCTCTGGACTTTCATCAAAAAGACCGCGCTCTATTTTTGTACCAGTCGAATTATCTTCGAAAGTTGCATTGTCATCCAAGACAAACCTGGTCAACACACTGGTGGCTAAACCACTCACCTCTGCGGCTACAAAATCTCCAGACCCATTAAAATCCTGATCTATCGCAACGGATCCATTAAAATCTATGGTGACATCTGAAAGATCTCTGGTGGAAGAATAAAAGCCCGGCTCAGTCACCTCGACCGATAATATACGGTCGCCCAAATAATCAGCCAACACAGGGGTGCCAAAATTCCAAGTGGTACTTCGTAGGGTCCCGTCATCCTGAGAATGACGAACCACTACAGTAAGTCTTTCTGGGTATCCAACCTTAGGATCATTGGAAAAGGTTGCATCAATATTCCCTGGTCGCGTTAGAACATATAGTGAATTTAGTGTTTCATCCCAAGCCCATGGTCGTTCCTGAAAGCCCTGCCCCGCCCCTTTGGGCCTATTAATTTGATCCAGTTCAAGATTTTTTAATTTCGGATCATCGAAAATTACTGATGTGTTAAGACCGTGCTCATCAAATACAGGAATTGCATCCACCCCAGTTCCTGATCCTTCAACATACAATTGGGAAGCATAATAATTGGAGCCGTTATTCTCAACAACTACCTCGATTATTTTCCCTCCCTCGCAAATAGCAGATACATTGGCATCCATGTGCAACCACTCACTCCTTGGATTCCGGTAATGGGCATCATCGTCTAAAATATAACTGGTCTTAGTGCCCCAGCATTTACGGGAAAGAAAACGGGCATTTAAATGATATGTTGTGTTTTCATCCTCCACATTTCTCGAGTTTTCTCGTGCGTTATTAAATCTGGTTTTCCAAGCATCAATTTGATCACCAGTGGCAACAATTACTGTACCATTCTCGTCCGCATAGGGAAATTGTGCATCGGTTTCGCCCGGACAATACTCGGGTGGGTAAAGACCCCAATGGATGTGGCCACATTCTATCTTTTTTCCATCTTCGGTGATGCGAGGAAATGTACACTTCCATGTCCTTCTGAACACTTTGGAGTCATTATCCCAATACCTTATGTCTTTAGGACTGGCATCACGGACATATGCAACTGGGTCGATATATCCACGTCCACTTTTGGTCACTACCACCTTATTAATTTTTCCGTTTATTACTTTTGGGGCAGCATGTGCACGGTCTCCTGCAGTATCGATATCTGTTTCGTTTCTTCCACGGTCCCAAATTTCAATCCATGGCTCGAGGTGAGAAAAGGGTGCATTGGTGCTGGCTATATCATGCCCTTCTGGGGCTCCTTGCTGACAAAGAGTACAGCGAGGGATTTCTTTAAGATATCCACCCAAGCGGACATCGAGAGTGGCATTTTTTTCTTCTCCTGTGAGGGCGTTAAATTTTGAATGTTTTGCGATCGGTGCATTATCTTTTTTCCAATTAAAATATCCTGCACCTCCATCCCAAATTACATAATCATCGATCGATCCATTCTCATCAAGAACAGCACGAATTTGGGCACCCCGGCCACCCCCGCCCGATACAGAAATCATTGGAAATTCCGTAAAGGGATACTCCTCTGGGTCTAGGTTGTTATAATTAATATAGCCTGAGCCAGGATTTATAATATTAACGCCAGTAATAGCACCTGTCTCTTGATTGATTGATGAGACCTCTAAAAGGGCTTCGGTCACCGAATATGGAGTGGAACTATTATATTCCTGTAGGGTATCACCAGTTATATCTCTCCATTGGTCATTGGTTTTTTGTGGAAAACCACC
>OMJS01000231.1 GCA_900299365.1 Opitutales bacterium | reverse complement strand
TTTTCATGATCGATCCATCCCTCGCCCACTCCATCAATCGCCGTCAGTTTCTCCGAGGTACATGCCTTGGGTTTGGCGGCTTGGCTCTTAATTCCATGCTGGGCAGTCCTCGCCCTGCTCCTAAGGCCAAAGCTAAAAGTGTCATTTGGCTTTTTATGCGTGGCGGGGTCAGCCACATGGAAAGCTTCGATCCAAAGCCGGCACTTAATGACCACGCCGGAAAGTCCATACCAGACTCTCCTTACTCCAATGTTCTTGATCCTGAAAAATTCGAAAACCAACGGGTCGTGGTGGTAGGCGATGCCAATGGACAACAACGTAATAAACTTTATCCTCTGCAGACTGGCTACAAACAATATGGTGAAAGCGGAACAATGGTCAGTGACTGGTTCCCAAATATTGGCAAGCAGGTGGATGACCTGGCCATTATTCGCTCGATGTGGACCACTGATAACAACCACGGAGCACAGGTCCAGTTTCATTCGGGACGACATATGCTTGACCCGCACGAGCCCACCATCGGTGCATGGGTCACCTACGGTCTCGGTTCTCTTAACGATAATCTCCCTCAGTTCATCAATATTGGACCCCGTTTTTTCGATAAAAGGGACGGTCATTATCTCGGCCCTGCCTATGATGCGGTCAACCTCAAGATCGACCCGAAAAACCCATTGAACTTTGCCAAACCCGAGGGAGACATAAACCTCGATGAGCAAAAAGCCACCTTCGACCTCACTGGCCGGCTCAATCGTTTATCCGCAAAAAAGTACCCTTTCGACCCCGCGCTTGAAGCAAGAATCAAGTCCTATGAACTTGCCTACCGCATGCAAAGCGCCGTACCGGAGACTATCAATTTTGACGATGAGTCTGAATCGATCAAAAAGTTGTACGGGCTCGACCAAAAAGAGACCCGCCCATTCGGAGAGCAACTTTTGGCGGCCCGCCGATTTGTCGAACGAGGTGTTCGCTTTATCCAGATCATGCACGGGGACGGAGCTGCAGGTGCTTGGGATCAACATTCTCAATTAAAGAAAAATCATGCCAAGCTGGCAGGTCAGGTCGACTTACCTACAGCCGGCTTACTTCAGGATCTTAAACAACGTGGATTACTTGAAGACACGATTGTAGTCTTCGCTACCGAATTTGGAAGAACGCCTGGCTCACAAGGGGCGGATGGTCGAGATCATCACCCTTACGGATTTAGTGTCTGGATGGCGGGTGGAGGAGTAAAGGGAGGTGTGGTCCACGGATCGACGGATGAAATTGGATTTCATGCTGTGGAGCATCCCCATTATGTAACCGACATTCATGCAACTATTCTTCACCAACTGGGACTCGATGGACGCTCACTCGAAGTTCCCGGGCATAAAAGGATCGAACGGGATTATGGGCATATCATCCATGACATCCTCTCCTAGTTACGAAAAAGAAAAGTTCACCAGTTTAATCTTCCTCAAATACAAGACACAGACGGAAGAAACTAACGAAATTCAATCGCTTATTACACGCTCAACGAGCTGTTAAAAAATTAATTTTGGGGATTCTCGAACCATACGACATTCTCACTTCGCTGACCGGCAACCAAGATGTCGTTATCACCATCCCCATCCAAATCGGTGATCATGGTATCGTAGGCCATTTGATCACGGCTAAGAATATGCCGGGCAAAGTTTCCCTTGCCATCATTCTCGTACCATACCGCAAGTTTGGACTCGTAACCAACCGTGCTCATATCGATATCACCATCTCCGTCAATATCTCCAAAATCGGTGGCATGGGTGGAATCGATTGTATCATCAATCATATGTTTTTTCCAGCTTGGCCCCTCGAACCAAAGGACGCCCATTCCGTGACCCATAGTGGCGAGAACATCCATGACCCCATCCCCATTGACATCGGCAGGGGCGGCATGGGTGGCTCCTAAATAAGAACCGGCACCGGGCAATAACTCTTTACGCCATGGTTTCGTAATATCTTTTCTGGAATAATAAACCGCAAAGTAATTTCCATCATCAAAAGGTTTTCCTTTTGCCCCCATGGCAAAGTCAATCCGACCATCACCATTAATGTCTCCAAAGTCGAAATAATGGCTACCCCCCTGTGCGGTTCCCTTGGCCAATGGAGTGGTAGTCCAGTCCATCGCTCCATTGTTTTGCGTCGGTCTAAGCCAACAAACGGAAGAGGAATACGGCCCCTTGTCGTCCGTAAAGTCATTGGTGACTAGATCAGGTGTTCCATCCTGATCAATATCGAAGGAACGAATGCAATGAACACCAAATATCTGGTCGGTGATCAAATGAATTGGCCACTTTGTGGTGGTTGGATTTTTGTCAGGACATTCCAACCAGAACACCTCCCGGACATAGGATCCCACAAAATCAAGATCGCCATCTCCATCCACATCATGCAGGACACAATGAATACAGCGTGGCTTCATTTTGGCGTATTTGGGCTTGGACTCTGCAAAAATGAATGACTCTTGGTAATCCGGCCCGAAGTACATGAAGAACTTGCCCTCGGCAGAAAAGAGAATTTCTTGGTCACCATCTCCATCATAATCATGAGCGGTGGCGGAATTAACATGGGAACCGGAATAGATCTGATGGCGTGACCAATTGGCATCCTCAGCCAAGGCATCACTGCCCAACCCAAGGAATAAAAAGCCTATGGAAAAGAAAAAAAGCAACATGCCAACATGGACCAATTTTCAGTTGTGTTGCATCATTTCTTCTTCGATGGCCTTGGTGGGCCAATGGGTTGGTCCTTCCACCAATCACTGGGTCCTTCCTTTTCAACGGTTTGATTTACCGCGAACAAAAGTTCTTTCATTTCCTGCAGTTTCTTTGGCTTCTTCAGGGCAAGGTCGTTCTTTTCCTGCCAGTCCTTTTCAATATGGTAAAGTTGGAACTCCTTAAGATCAGCACTGGCCAGAATTTTCCAATCGCCGTGACGCAAGGCGAAATGAATATTAAGAGATGCCAAATGATTACGCCAATACAAGGGAACCTTGCGATTGAGTGACTGCCCGGAAAAGACCGGCATGAAATTAGCCCCGTCAATGGTACGATCCTTGGGCAATGGAATATCAACGATTCCAAGAATGGTGGAGAAAAGATCCGAGCCAATAATCGGGGTGCTATTTTCACCCACCGGGATTCTGCCAGTCCAACGGGCAATTCCAGGCACTCGAATACCGCCCTCATGTGAGGATCGTTTGCGTTCGCGTAACCCGCCAGTCGACCCACGAGTTCTCCCGCTATTGCCCGCACCCTCTGGGCCATTATCTGAGGTAAAGAAAACGAAAGTATTATCCGCAACCCCCATTTCGTCGAGAGTGTGCATTAACTTACCGAATGCATAATCGATCTGGGTGATATTGCCATGATGCTGGCGGATGCCCTTATCCTTGATATGGGCATACGGTTTCATAAATTGCGGAGATGATTCGATGGGAAGATGAGGCTCATGCGTCCAGACATTAAGAAAGAATGGCTGGTCGGGGTTTCGGATATTCTTAAGCCAACGAATGCCCTCGTCCACAACTAAGGGAGCGGAATATCCCTCCAGTTTACCTAAGGCCTGCCCATTGAGGACAAAGTTTTCGGGATTCTTGTGATTTGGCGAAGCATTATTTTGAGTCGCCATCCAATGATCAAACCCATGATCATGGGGTTGGGGCTGATTGGGGCTATTAAAATGACCGTTCAAATGCCATTTACCTACATGACAGGTAGAATATCCCTTTTCTTTGAGCAAGGTGGCCACAGTAATTTCGGAATTACGGAGATGTACAGGACTATTCTTGGGAACCCATCTCCATACACCATTACGGTATGGAGTACGACCTGTGAGGATGGCAGAACGGGAGGGTGAACAAACGCCACATGCCGAATAGGCCTGAGTAAACTTCGTCCCTTGCTTAGCAAACTTGTCGAGATTGGGAGTTTTGATTTCGGGGTGGCCATAGCAGGCCAGATCTCCCCAGCCCATGTCATCGGTCAAAAAGATGACAAAGTTGGGACGGTCCTGCTTGCCAATGAGCAGGGCGGGTAAAAGTAAGAAAAGAGTTACTGTGAATTTCATAATTAAAAAGATTATTCAGATCGATATTTTGGTTTAAGAGTGACAAAAGGTTTGAGCTGCTTAGAGAGAGAAGATATCAGTTCCTCATGCTCTGGATGGCCTGCGAGATTGGTTATTTCCTCAGAATCGTTGGCATGATCATAGAGTTCTTTACCTGCCTTACCTTCCAACCATTCGACATAACGGTAACGGTCGGTACGCAGGGAATACCCCCATGCATCCCTGCCATACCATACAAGCGTCACCGCAGGCTTTTTCCAACTTTTGGCTTTTGGATCATTGAGTAAGGGGCGAAGCGATTTACCTTGTAAACGATCCGAACCGGAAATTCCGCACAGGTCCATGAGGGTGGGATATAGATCAAGCAATTCCACCGGTTTGCTTGATCGTTCACCCTTAGACATACCGGGAGCAGAGATAATAAGAGGCACGCGTGTAGACCGTTCAAAGGCCTTGCGCTTGTACCACAAACCCTTTTCGCCAAGAAAATATCCGTGGTCCGACCAAAACACGATAATGGTCTTATCAAGAATATCGTTTTCCTCCAGTGCATCCATCAAGTGACCAACCTGAGCATCCACGAATGATTGGGTGGCAAAGTATGCCTGCTTGCACTTGCGTGCCTGATCGATGGATATGTCATCAAAAAAGTAAGGCCATCTTTTAAGATCTCTGGTCAGGGCAATCGGAGGAACATCCTCGAGGTCACGCTTGGCTTCCTCCAGGTCCTGCATGGTGATTTGATCGAGCGGATAGAGATCGAAATATTTCTTAGGGGCGACATAGGGACAGTGCGGGTTGAAAAATCCCGCAGCCAAAAAGAAGGGCTCATTCTTTTTTTGCTCGATCAGATCGATGATTTTCGATGCCACTTTTCCATCCGTATGATCGGTATCTTTGCTCACCGGGTCCCACCAGGCCATACTAATCCCAAGGTTGTTGTCCTTTTGCCGACCACGACCATAACGGGTGATATATTCCTGCTGAGTGCGGTCCATCCCGATGGGATTGTACTTCTCGTCCCAGGTCTGTGGATCGTCATGCCCATCGGTACCAATCATCGATGGGTTGCCGTAATGATAGATCTTTCCAGCACGGGCGGAAAAATATCCATTTTGCCGGAATGCCTGCCCAAGGGTGACCACATCCGGGTTAATTTTGCGCATTTCATTCGTATTGGTAAGGATTCCAGTTTCTTCGGGACGCAATCCTGTCATCACACTCGTACGACTGGGACCACACAAGGCTTGTTGGCAATAAGCTCGATCGAATACCACACCACGCTCCGCGAGTCGGTCTAGGTGAGGAGTCTTGACCTGCGAATGGCCGTAAACCCCAAGGTCGACATTCATATCATCCGCACAAATGAACAAAACATTGAGCTTTTCCTTTGCCCCTTGGCAAAGACCACTGAAGAAAAGGAAGAAAAAAATAAGTTTCGTTTTCATCATCAATTGGAGAATGTTTTGATCAGGGCCTGGCAGGTCTGATTCAAAATTCCGCCCATTCCCTGATTGTGAGCCGTAAGCACAGCAACCACTTCGATTTCAGGAAGGATAATTAAAAATTGCCCACCTGCTCCCCGGCCCTGTTTGCTTAAGTAAGTCTTGCCTTCCACCTCGTAGCTTTCCGACCACCAAAAATATCCGTATTTGGCATTGCCCCGGGTATTAACCAACGGACTGGTCGCCCGTTCGAGGTATTCTCTAGGGATCAGTTGCTCACCCATCCATTTACCGTCATTAAGAACAATATGGCCAACCTTGAGCATATCTCTGGATCGCAAGCTCGAACCCGCAGCCGCCTTAGGCAATCCACTTAAATCTTCCTCCCATTTGTAAAAGTCTATGCCCATTGGACCGAACAATTCTTCACGGATAAACTTTTCTGCCCCACCGGGTACAACCGAATCAATCACTTGCATCACAAGGATGGTATCCGCAGATTGATATTTATATTGCTTACTCAAATTATTGATTGGGTCGCTCAGAGAAAACAAAGCCTGAGCATGTGCCCTACCATTCATACTGCCCTTTTTTGCCGCATTCAAAATACGATCTTTTGGCATACGAATACCCGAGCACATCCTCAGGGCATCATGCAAGGAGATGGTAGTAGCTCCTTTGGCAAAATCTTCGACCATCAATCCATTGATCAATTGATGGACAGGCTTGTCCAAATCTTCCATCTTCAGATATCCAAGCTGCATCGCTCTACCCAATGCCAGTGCGGTGTGGGACTTGGTTATGGACATCTGGTAATGCGGATAATTCAACCGTCCTCTTCGATAATAACATTCCATGAGCAACTTTCCAGATTTCGAAACCAAAAAGCTATCCGTATGCCCGCTCTTTTCATTGCTTGCCTGTTGGCCCAGTAATCCAGCGAAATCAAAAAGGATTTTATGCCTTGAGCTCGCTTCCGTAAGATATCCTACTTCAATCCCATCTTCTTGATTGGCAGGCTTCCCTGAAACATAGGGATGAGATAGGTAAGATAATTTTTTCTCCTCCTGAAATGAAACCTCAGAAAAAATAAGCCCAGGAACCTTGGGAGGTTCTTGACTTGCCCAAAGACAGGACAGAGCACTCGTTAAAAGGAAACAACTAAAAAACAAATAATTCATAAGTATGCCAAATTTTTACCGGTTTCTGGAAAACTGCGTGGCGATGTAAGGAAACTGGCGATCAATCGCTTCCTTGCAGAATTGCCAGTTGTGAACGCCCGCATGTTCCTCGTAAATATGGCTGATCCCGTCCTGAAGTAGTTGCATGTGCAAAGCCCGGTTTACCTGAAGAAAGAAATCTCCCCGACCACAGTCCAACACGATCTTGATCTCTTCGTCCTTCAATTTCTTGACCTGATTGACCACGGTGTGTTCCTCCCAGTTTTCCCGATGGGTACTAATTTCGCCCAATCTTTTCTTAATATCCCAGTTATTTGTAAAGGGACGAATATCCACTCCGCCCATCAGACATACCGAGGTACCGAAAGTATCAGGATGACGAATGGCCAAATACATAGCACCATGCCCCCCCATGCTCATTCCAGAAATTGCCCGGGCACCACGGTTTACGAGAGTGCGGTAATTTTTGTCCATGAATTGTACACACTCTTCAGCAACATGAGTTTCGTATTGATAGTCCGGATCGATGGGGCTATCATAGTACCAACTGGTGGATCCCCCATCTGGGCATAATATGATGAATTCGTACTTGTCCGCCAGCTGGGCACACTGGGTGGACTGATTCCAAGATGCATGGTTCCCACCCGCTCCGTGCAGAAGATAGAGCACGGGAAATTTGTCGGATTCTCTTTCGGAGTATGTGTCGGGCAGAATAACAGTGGCTGGTATCTTCTTTTCCATCTTGGCACTGGGAATCTGAATAACTTCGACATCTGCCCCATAAAGAGATGATCCAACCCACAGGACAATAGTGGAAAATAGATTGGCTAATATTTTCATACTTTGATTCATCGCAAAGGAACCTCGGATGTTCAAACCAAGAAACTCACTTTAATAAAATTCAAATCTTTAGGAAGACATACTAAAGTGATAAATATAATATTGAAATGAGTGGTGGTAAAAAAACGGTGGCGGTAATTGGTGGAGGAGCAGCCGGATATTTTGCTGCTATTACCATCGCGGAGACCAATCCATCACTCCGGGTGATCTTACTTGAAGCGGGTAGTCAGGTCTTACGAAAAGTAAAAATTTCTGGAGGTGGTAGGTGCAACCTTACCCATCATTGTTTTGACCCCAAGGAACTGAGCACGAAGTATCCAAGGGGGGCCAGAGAACTACGGGGTGCCTTTCATCGCTGGCAACCGAGGGATACTATCGAGTGGTTTGAGCAAAGAGAGGTGAAAACCAAAGTGGAAGGGGATGGCAGGATGTTCCCGGTGACGGATGATTCTCAAACCGTGATTAACTGCCTGCGATCAGAAGCATCTAAGCATGGAGTAACTGAGCGGTTAAATACCCGTGTCACTGCTCTTCGGCAAATTGAAAGTCAATGGGAGGTTAAGGTAAATGGCAAGGAGTTCTTGATCGTGGAAAAGGTCTGTCTCGCGTTGGGCTCGCTCAAGCAATCCAGTCTTGAGCAGACATTAGCTAATCTAGGCCATACAATCAGCCCTCTTCTGCCCTCTCTTTTTGCTTTTAACCTGCCCCAGCACCCGCTCAAGGAACTGGCCGGTGTAGCCGTCCAAAATGCTTCAGTTCGCACATTGCCAAAGAGCATCATTCAACATGGTCCAATCCTGATCACCCACCGCGGGCTCAGCGGACCTGCCATTTTACGGGCCTCAGCCTGGGATGCCAGAGAATTGGCAGAAGTGAATTATCAGTTCTCTGCTGAAATTAATTGGTTGGGAGAAAAGACCAAGGAACAGATCCGTAAAAAATTGCAGGATTTACGAAAGCAACGAGCGGTCAAAAAACTCAAACACAATCCCTTCAGCGAACTGCCCAAAAGGTTATGGGAGAAAATTGTCGAACTTAGTGGAATCGATCTCGAGATCACTTGGGCTCACCTTTCCAAAGAGGCGATGACCAAGTTACTCAATCAATTGACAGCTCATCAGGCGGAAGTCTCTGGCAAAACTATGAATAAGGAAGAATTCGTCACCTGTGGAGGGATTAACATTAAGGAAGTCGACTTTCGTACCATGGAAAGCAAATTTTGCCTGGGCCTTTACTTTGCCGGAGAGTGCCTAGATCTAGACGGTATCACAGGAGGATTTAACTTTCAAGCAGCGTGGACCACAGGGCGAATTGCAGGGCTCGCTATTTCAGGAAACAAAGTTTAAACCGAGGCCTGCTCGCAGACTGATACTGTTTTTTCCAAAGCTTCCTCAAGAAAACCAACCGGTTCACGGGCTCGCAGTTTGGGGTTATACAATTCCAGAGAGATTGGTCCATGGTAATTGATTTTACGCAAGTTACCAAGGGCTTCCACTAAGGGTAACACACCATCACCAGGTAACACTCGAACAGAATCATCCATACGCCCATGAGGTTCAATCCCAGCCGGACAATCGGCAAATTGAAAAATGGTTATAAAATCGCCCTTTAACTTTCCTAAGTTAGAAAACTCTGATTTACCCAGGTACATATGAAAAGTATCCGGAATGATTGCCGCATCTTTCCGACCAGATCCCAACGCGATGCCTTTTGCCTGATCCAATGTGGAAAGACCGGGGAAAAAATTTAGAAAAACTACGCCCGCACCCATGCCATAATCGTTCTTGGCCATGTCCAAGACCTGACCATAGCACCAGGATGCAATTTGCGGATCAAATGCTTCCCTTTCCTTGAAATTGGGAACTACCTGAATGTTTTGGCTTCCAACTTCGGAAACCATGCGTAAGCGATTTCTGTGTTCTTGCAATCGATTGTTGAACTTCTCACGACTGACATCCATGCCTGACCAAAGCCCAATGACACTGGGAACATATAGCCCCAGTTCCTTAATTTGCTTCCCTAAGTCCTTAAGATTACCCCCTTCCCTCTCATAAGCTTCCAGTTCCCTGTCCCAAGGCTCGATACAGTCAAACCCTGCATTGGCAGCCAGTTTTATCTTTTCCTTAATACCCAGCTTCTTATTCAGGGTCGCGGTATCGAGACATACAGGCCAGCGACTTCGACCATTCTGCCACTTGTTTTTTGGCTTCTTAGGAACAGGTTTTCCGTAAGACAGCTTTTGGAGGAAAGGCCCAGCCATTAAGGAAGAGGTTAAAAAGGATCTACGGTTCATGAAATACATCCAAGCTATCAGTCCACCAAAGATCAAGCGTTATGCAGGTCAAAAAACAAGATGGTTTACATTGCCCGCAACAAGATTCTGAATATAAATTTTAATACATGAACCTAAGCACCTTTTTTGAACATCTCGACCAAGTGGAGGAACTCACCTTTGTCCTTCCCAATGGCACTTACCTACCTCCGCATTTCCATCTTACGGAAGTGGCACTGGTCAGCAAAAAGTTTGTAGACTGTGGAGGAACGATGCGGGATGAAAGCTTAATCAGTTTCCAGTTATGGAGTGCAGATGATTACGATCACCGACTCGCCCCCTGTAGAGCTTATGGAATTGTGGAACGGGCACAGGAAGCACTGGGTTTTGGAAACCTTGATATTGAAGTGGAATACCAAGGAGACACCATTGGTAGATACGACCTAGATTTCGACAACGGCCGTTTTCTCCTTACCGCCAAACAAACTGACTGTCTCGCCAAGGACAAATGCGGCATCCCTGAAGCCCAACCAGTAAGTGTATCGGTAGCCGAGTCATCGGGATCCTGTTGCTCTCCAGATTCAGGCTGTTGTTAATTAAATTAATTCAAGTAAGCCGCTACGGGTTGGCTGCACTTGGTCAATTGCAGCTATCAATGCCTCTTCATCGCCAACCAGGACCACTTTTGACTTTGCACGACTGACCGCTACGTAGAGCAACTCTCTCGTGAGTAGAAACGATTCCTTGGAGGGTAAAATAATTAATACCTGATCATACTCAGAGCCTTGACTACGGTGGATACTGCATGCATATCCAAGCGAATTTTTAGGTAGGCGGGAACGGGAAATCATTCGTGGCCCATCCAATCCAGAGAAGTAGGCATGATTATTGATCATGACACCGTCATCACCATTAAATAGGCCAACCGAATAATCGTTCATCCCAATAACCAACGGAACAGGAGTTTCCATGGAATTGCCCAGCAGTGACTTTGCCCGGTCATTCCAATATTCAACTCCGTGCTGACCTTGGTTATGGGCACACAAAATTTTAAATACATCTAAAGTAGCAAGTGCATCAACTGAATCCCTACTTGTGTGGAGTCCAGCGAACCCAGACCGTATCAGGGTATCGATCGATCCATCTTTTGCCGACTCAATAAACTGAAGTGATGGTTCTCCCCGACCAAGAATTTCAAGTGCATCCTCTCCCCTGCCCTCAGCAATGGCAGAGCATAGGTCTCCAATTGGATCCTGCTCAGCAGACGATTCACGCCGGTGTTTTTTAGAAAGGGATACCGAACTACCAGTCAATAATTCAGGTTGCTGTGATATCTTGACAGAATCCGAAAAACGACGGAGCTCAGTCAATTGTCCCGATGAAAATTCATTGGGTGGTAAAACATTGATTAAACCACTAAAAACCGCACCGCCTTGCACAGGGGAAAGCTGGTTGGCATCTCCCACCAGAATTAATTTTGTATCCACTGACAAAGCTTCGCAAAGCCTGGCCATAAGGGAAAGGTCTACCATCGAAGCTTCATCAACTAGCACAAGATCGTAGGGAATCAGGTTGTCGTCATTGTGCTTGAAATCTACGGATCCATGGATTGGACCAAGCATTCGATGAATTGTCTGGGTTCGGGAATTATTTAGGAGAGCAGTTTGAGTGGACTGTGGAAGGGAACTTTGTTCTATTGCAAAGACCAACGATCGGTGCATTCGATAGGCAGCCTTTCCGGTTGGTGCACAAAGAGCTACCCTCAGACCAGCGTCTTTTTCCAGCATGCACGCAAGTATGTAGGCAATCGTATGTGTTTTCCCGGTTCCCGGACCACCTGTTAGAACACAGAACTGCCGTTGCAAGGCAACTCCGACGGCAAGGGCCTGACTGGGATCGAGGAATTGGCGAACATAGCGGTCGAAAAATCCCAATATTTCAGAATTAGTTTTTTGAAGAGGTTTTTCTACGCGTTCCAAAACCGCCTGAGCAACCGTATATTCATATTCATAGAACTTTCGAAAATACAGGTTTCCCTTTTCCGTTAAGACTAGAGGAAGACCGTCCTCGGGTTTGCCCACTGCAGAAAACTGCAAAGGATCGGAACAAAAGTCATTATATTCCTCGGGGATTAAATGGCTGCTACCCTCCGTCGTCCTCACGGTAAGGCGTTCACAAATCTTAGCTAAATCATCAGCATATTCGGAATGTTCGCGGGAGGAAAAAAAGGATGCAATTGCACCTCCCAAGACCTGCAATTCAGAAGTTTTCTGGTTATCCCCGATTAAGCTCATTGTGATGAAGTAAAAAATCGCTCAAGTATTTCGATTACCTCCAAGGAAGGACGATCCTCGAAGATTCCTGCGTTGGAGGAGGAACGAATCCCTCGGGTGAACAAATAATAGACTCCACCAAAGTCACGATCATAAGAATATCTGGGCAAACGGGCACGCAAATGTAAGTGAAGGGCGAGAACATAAAGGTGGTATTGCAAGGTGTAGTGATGACTCAGCATTTCTTGTCGGATCTCATTTGGGCCAAAACCTGCAACATCGCCATTAAGGCGGTTTGACTTCCAATCCAGTATGTAAAACTTTGCGTTATGACGAAATATCAAATCGATTTTACCGGTGAGAAAGCCATTTAGTCCATCCTTCTCCCATGCACTTTTGGAAATACCGCAAAGATAGTTATGCAAGGTTGATTCATTGGGCAGTGAATCAACTAGATCTGACAAGGAATTGGAGTGAGAGGGAAAGAGAAATTCCATTTCCTCCATACGGTTGGAACGAGAAAGAGATCCAAGTTGGAAACCGGAAAAAAGTTCCACCTCCATCACTTGTCCGACCATTTTCTTAATCGTACTCAACCAATTATTGGAATCGAATTGATGCCGGGAAAGTTTTTGCTCAATCAAAGTTACCCATGTATCAGGCTGATCAAATTCCAAATGTTCAAAAACATCGTGGATAAAGTTTCCGGCATGGGCACCGGCAGGAAATTCAAAAATTGGATCTTTTGCATTTTCCTTTTTTTTCATGGGTCGAGAATGTGACTGAATACTGTCCAGATCCGCACCATTAAAATCAACTTGCTTGGTCAAACTGCTGAACGACTCGATCCGATTACATAAAGGGATGGAACGACCGGCAGGAAATTCGGCAGCAGCAAGAATCTCGGAGTCACTCCGTTCTTGTCCGTTCAGATTATTGCTCAATCCATCCGTCTCGCGAACAGGAAATGATAAATAATTATGGGAAATAGAGTTTTCCAGTTTTTGCTGATCAATCCATTTCCCTAAGGGGACTTCTTTTAATAACTGTTTAATGCAATTGAAAATATATCCCTGAGTACTCGTTTGTTCATCCTCTTTAGAGACTAAGGCTGGTTGATAAAGGTAGCAACAAGAGGAGGCACGGGTGAGAGCCACATAAAGAAGACGAGCATCTTCCCGCCTTTCCTCCAGCCTTCCCATAGCAAGGCTGTCCTCACTCGCAAATTCACGCAGATCGACTCTAAGCTCACCCCCCGTTGTATGATAGGTAAAAGTTCCTTTTCTTCGTTCTGAGGAAAACCCTAGGAAGGGAATGAAGGTAATTGGGTACTCCAAACCTTTGGCCTTATGCACGGTTAAAATACGGATAACCTCAGACTCGGATTCCAGCCTCAGTTGATACTCTTCCTTGCTCCGGTCTTTTTCGTCCATTCTTGCACGCAACCAGACTACTAGAGAGGATGGCGACATAGGGTTTTTCGAAGTCGCCTGATGGAGAACCTCGGCAAGGTGCATGAAATTGGTAACCCTCCGCTCGCCATCGGGGCGGGAAAGGTTTTGCCCGATTGCCCCGGTTTCACGAAACAGTTTTCTTAAGACAACATAGATGCCCTGCTCGTGCCAGAGAGTACGGAATTCACGAAACTTCCCCACCCATTCGTCCCATTGCTCAGGAGCATTGATCCAGTTCTGAAAATCTGAAGTTTTTTTACCAAGGAGACCTGTGGCCAAAGCTCGCCTGACCGCCCGATCATCATGCGCATTCGCCAAGCCTTGAAGCACACAAGCAAGCTCTTTTGCCTCGTCCGTTTCAAATAGACTAAGATCGGTAAAAACGACCGCGGGTAGACCACGGGAACGAAAATACTCCCATACCTCCTTGGCCTCGAAATTGGAATGTACCAGAATGGCAATATCTCCGGTACCTACCCCGCGGTTCCCAATCCGCCCGTTTTCAAGAAGGCGGAAAATTTCATTGGCCATATCGATACGAATCCCCTCCTTTGCATCAGACTGGTTAATTTTTTGATCTCCAATCCCTTGCAATTCTTTAATCTTAAAAGGTGGTGAAATCTCGCCACTCCATGAAAAAGTTTTTTCCTGATCTGCCTGACCATTATGGTTGGGAGAAACCGCGATAAATGGGAGCTGTGAATGATGAAAGGGACTCTCATTGGGAGCAGACAAAAATGCGTTTATTCCGGAGACCAAAGAGGATGTAGTACGAAAATTTTTGTCGAGGGAGAAAACGGTCGCACCAGTTTCCCGTGCAAAAGAGAAATAGGCCTCAAGATCAGCCCCGCGAAAACGGTAAATTGATTGCTTGGGATCACCGATCAGGTAGAGCCAGTGCTTATTGGTTTCAGCAAAAAGCTTCCTGAATATATGAAATTGGACGGGATCGGTATCCTGAAATTCATCGATTAAAGCCGCATCGAAACTTTGACGTAAAGTATCGCGGAGCAAATCGCCTGGGGGCCCTGGTTTCCCGACTGCTTCGCCAGTAAGGGATAGCAAGTCATCAAAAGAGAGAATGGCCCGGGCTTCCTTCCACTGCTTGATTCTTTCTTTTAGAAAAGCGGCACTGTCGAGCCTGAGAAACACTCCAAACTGTTGAAGTTGTTGAAAAAACTGTTCTGCCTCCAAGGCAAAGCGAGGTTTGGGTTCCTCGGCAAACTTCTGGCGCACCTTGAGCCTGGAAGCCTGCACATATTCAAGGGTTTGCAATCCAATCGGAGAGACCGCCTCCTCTCGAAACATGTGGTCAAAGATTCCTGCATAAAAAGTAGAATTTTTGAAAGCACGCATATTCTTGGCCACACATTGTTCAACAAACTTAAGATACTCCCCACGGTCGCTTAGCCATGCGATCCGCAATTGATCATAGGCATGGATTAGTTGGTCTTTTGCCAAAGATCCGTTTTCTACTTGGTCAAACCCAAACCGGTATTCGCGGGTGGTTGGTAAGGCACGGTAAAATTTGACCATATCATCGGGCTTAAACTGAGCTATTGATGTGGCAGCGGTAATCACCGGATGTGTATCAGCCAAATTGCACCGCCAGTATTCCTGCATTGCTTCAACCACAAGGTCATCCGATGCTTGGTCCAACTCTGCCTCAAACAGTGCCAAAGTTTCCAGAGAATTCTCGGTCAACACACGACTACAAAAGCCATGAATGGTTTCAATAATAGCCTCATCAAAACAAGTAATCGCCAACCGGATTCGACGGATGGACACCTGACGCTTCTCCTCGGTTTTCTTAAGCTCTAGGATCGTTTCGTCTGTAATTACTGCAGTGTCATCCTGTAATAAGTTACAGGCATCGACCAAAAGTTCGCGAATACGCCCTCTTAATTCCTCGGTAGCCGCAGTGGTAAAGGTAACCACAAGGATCTTGCTTATCTCCAATCCCTGCTCGGCAATCAAACGAAGAACTATACGGGCGAGTGAGAAAGTCTTACCGGTTCCCGCACTTGCTTCCAGTAGGGAAACACCTGGGACCAAAGGCTCCTTAGAGCAATCAAAGGAACAAACATTCATCAGGGCCTACCGTCCTTTTGATGATAGAGAAACGGGCCAAAGACTGAGCTGGCAAGCTTGGCAAATTCTGGTTGATCCAAGGGAGAGCAGGGAAAACAAATCCTATTCTCCGGAAGCTCGCTTTCCTTGCGACCACCATGACTGAAATCAGTTGGCATCCATTCACTGCGTGCCTTACTCAAAGCCCGCTCGATGGATTCCTCTGCTTTGGAATCTGTAGCCTTAGCGATTTCGGTTTGGTGAGCCAAAGAGGTGGCGGGGAAAAAGGGAACTGGGCGTGTCTTACCGTTCTGATAAATCGAAAGGATGGTTTTTAGATAACCGATCGATTCTTCAGCAGGAAGCGGTTCAAACCAAAGAAATTTATTGGCTTTATCCAGGCCATAGAAAGCCGTTCCTTGGAAATCGGTATGACCTTCAGCACAGATAATCAGGTGTTGAATCCATGCATTAAGCCTGTCCTTGGGACGGGTTTTGCCACACCTGTAAAGAACCTGACGCTGATTAATCAAACCATCCAAGTGACCTTGCAAAGGAACCCCATCAACCAGAAGATCAATCATTAAGGGCTGTTCTTTTTCGCCCTCAATATAAGTACCCCACCGATTTATAAATTCCTTGATTTCCAGGTTGGTTTCATTGAACCAAACCTTGCCTAGGTTACCGGGGGGCAAACTGCCTTCCGCCCGAGCAAGGTCATATAAATCCTTGGCTTCTTGATGATTAAGTTCAATGGCGAGTAATCGAGTTTTCAGGTCAAACTTTTCCAGGTTGCCCAGAGTTAGGGGTTCGGAGTCAGCAGGTAGTCCATCTTTATCCCATAGATTCATTCCCAAATGGTTCACCAAGAAAGATTTGGATGGACTATCAAAAAAACGAACCAGATCGAAAATCTTAACCGTCTTATTATCATCGGATGGATCGTCGATGGGAGAATTCACAAAGGCCGGTATTTGGTCTAATGGCTTTATCTGAGAGTGAGCAGCAGTCAAATGGTCTGAGGAATAGGATCGATTTAAACTTTGGCCTGAAAAATTCTTAGCACCAAAGGCATGCAAAGTCTGCTCCTCGATCAATTCTTTAGCAGCGGATGACCGCCCACCATCGGAGTTGGTAAAACTTGCCAATTTATCGAGAGCATCTAGCAGCTCGTTGATCACCACTGACGGAGGGATCTTCTCGGATTGCCGAATGGATTGACCGAGGTAACTCAAGTAGAGGATGTCTCGTGCACACCATATTGACTCAAGGAAAAGATAGCGGTCGTCCTCCCGTGTGGAACGATCACCCGGGCGACGATCGCCGGATAAATCAAAACTGGGCCGGTGATTCTGCCGAGGGAACGCTTCGTCATTCATCCCAATCATACAGATGATACGGGCATTTATACTGCGCATCGGGCGAAGACCACAAAAAGTAACTCCATGAGTAAGAAACTGTCCTTTAGGGGCTCCCGCCTCCACCACATTGGCAAGGTGATAACGAATAACTCGAAGAGGTACCCTCGCAGTAGGAGCTATATGAGAATATAGACTCTCTATATCATAGATTGCCTGTTCGATTCTTCTGCGGTCGAGTAGGTTTTCATCCACAACTGGAAAAAAGGTACGGCTAAGGGAAAGTAAAAATTCTTTCCATTGTGCAAGGGTCAGGGCTGAACGACTCCTTTCCTGATGCTTGTGTAATTGTTGAAGTACCTGAAATAATTCCGAAAAAAGGGGCACATTCTCGCCCTCAATCTCATCGTAAGGCAGCACACCTTCCCAAGTTTTTTGTCCGCGACCACGCATACAAAAACCAAGAACCATTCGGTCAAGGGCATGCTTCCATGTATGCTCCTGCGAAGAGGACGAGCCCAAGGATTCCCTGTGCTGAGCATCAAACCCCCAGTAGGCATGGCTCTCTCGTATCCATTTCCGAAAGCTGTCTACATCCTCGTCCGCCCATCCGTAGTTGATACGCATGGGGAGCGAGTCCAAGAGATCGAGCACTTCACGGTTAGTTGCTCGTCCGTCAAAAAATTCCAGTAAATTAAAAAAGAAATCCACCAATTGGCTCTCCTGCCGGGGCTCACGATCGACAATGGAGTATGGAAAATGAGCCGGCATCCCTGCTTCCATGTCACCAAAAGTTGCCCGAATGAAAGGGGCATAACTCTCCGGGCTTGGCGTCATTACTAAGACATCGCTGGGTAAGAGAGTTTCATCCTCAGCAAATTTTTGAAGGAGAAAGTCCCGCAGTACCTCAGTTTCTCGCATCGGACTGTGACAACTTTTGATGAGCAGGCTACTATCATCTGGGCAATAATGAAAAGGAGATGATGGTTTTTCCTCAAATACTTCGAAGATCCATCTTTGCAAGTTTGCCAGCAGGGAATCATTGCTAGGAATCCGGAAATCCAGAGCAACATCATGGGCATCTCGGTCGATCAAGAGGTTGAAAAAATCGCGCCCCGTACGACCCATAGAACCGATCAAAGGGTTGCCAGTTTCGATGTGAAGATCACTTTCAAGAGAAGATGATTGCTCAAATCCTTCGATTCTTTGCAAAGCCCGCAGTTTCCACTTTTCCGATTTCACATCACCCCACATCAATGGTGCTGGTTGCAAGCTGTAAATGCGTAAGGAAAAAGCCTGGGCATAGCTTTGCAAAACATCCAGAAACAAAGGGGGCAAAGTGGAGACACCAAAAACAGAAAGTCGTTTCGGTAAAACATCCGGATTTTTAGGCACATTCAACTTGCTTATTTCCCGAACCAGTTCAGGAAGAGATTTTACCCCCATTTTTTGCCGTAGTTCTTGCCACAAGATGGCCTGCCAGCTATGTGACTCAGATGGTGAACCTCCCCCACTCCAGTCTATAATCATCTCTGGTCTGTAAGCCAGGTATGAATCATAAAGGGTTGCAATCTGTCTAC
>OMJS01000230.1 GCA_900299365.1 Opitutales bacterium | reverse complement strand
TCATTGCCTGAAGGCCCCGAAAAAGAGGAGACTCGCGATAGATGGGCAACGGACGGAGCAAGCCTGACCGGTGCTTTATTTGGAGGCTGGATACTCGCCCTCTTTTACTACCTCTTTTGCTTAACCTTAGGGTGGATTTCTGGGAAGTTCTTGAAATCACATTCTAATTAAATTTGGATTTAGTCTTCATGGAAGCAACTGAATCCTTCAATTATTCCCTGCCAGTATTGGCTGCTTGGTATCTGTTACCTTCCATCCTTCCGGTTCTAAGGAATTTGAAAAAATCTCTCAATCCCACTTGGGAAAGTGCCTCCTTTTTTGCCACCACAGTTCATCTGGCAATTAACATTTACCGTGAAATCATAAACCTGTTTCTTGAGATTTTGATTTACTTAGTGAGACAAATTAATGGTAACCCTGCCGTTCTAAACAGGACATAATTATGAGTGACAAGCATCAATCTTCTAAAAGTTGCTCAGATGAGAGAAAATTTTAGCATCAATAAATCATGAAAATTTATTTCTTCATCGTTGCCTTTCTTTGTCTCTATTTTTGCCATGCAGAATTGTCAGCCAAGAGACTTTTTTTGCTTTCTGGACAGTCCAACATGCAGGGACATAGACCAGCCGAAGCTTTTACCCCATTAATTGAAAAAAAGTACGGCAAAGAAAATGTGATCATCCTCCAACATGCAATTGGGGGAAAACCCATACATAGATGGTGGAAAGGGTGGAAAACCCCGGAAGGAAAAAAGCCTGAAGAATCGGGCGATATTTACGATGATCTTTTAAATAAAACTCTACCGCTCACAGAAGGTACAAAGCTGAAATCCGTATGCTTTGTTTGGATGCAAGGTGAAAGAGATGCGAAAATGGGATGGGGGGATCTTTATGAAGATGCCCTGATCGGTCTGCACGCCCAATTGACTAAGGATTTACAGTGGAAACCTGAGCAATTAATTTTTGTAATTGGAAGATTGAGCGACTTCGATCTGGAAAATAAGAAATACCCGCACTGGACAATGGTTCGAGATATACAATCAAAAGTAACCGCTAGTAAAGAGAACTGGCACCTAGTAAATACAGATGACCTAAATGACGGAATTAACCGTAAGGGCAAAAAAATAAGCAACGACCTACACTATTCAGCAAAAGGATATAAAATTTTGGGACAGAGATTCGCCCAAACCTGCATTGAGGCAATATCGAAAGCTAAACAGCCTTGAACTGGGTGCGCCACCTGCCAGGCGAACATCCCTTGTACTCCATAAAAATACGGTTAAAATGACTTAAGCTACCAAATCCACACTCTAAAGATATGGTTAGAATAGTCTCTTCGGACTCAACCAAACAACGGCAAGCACGAGCAATTTTTGCCTCATTTACAAAGCGAGAAAAAGTACGCCCGGTGTAACGTTTAAAAAAGCGGCTAAATGCAGCAGGTGTCATCGACACTAAATGACTGGATTCATTAAACAATCCAGGATCTATTTGAGTCTCCACTTTTTCAAAGACAAAATCAATTACCCGGGCAAGTCGATCATCCACGGGTTCTTTAAGGTTATAACCCTGACTGGCTAAAACTTGACTGGGAATTTCAGTCAACAATCCAAGTAACTTAATCCAATAGGTGTAGGACGACCATGAACCTTGTTTTGCAGTTTCCATTTGATCAAAAGCTTCTTCCAACCGTTCCTTATTTCCTTTACTTGAAAGATCAAAACGCAACCCAAGACGGGACTGATCAAGAAGATCACGGATTTTTTTTGTTTCTGGATTTGTCCCCAAACAATCTGGTGGAAACTGTAGCAGACTTGCTTGAGAAGAACCAATAAATTCAGGTGCTGTACGCCAACAGTGGGGAAGGTTGGAACCCACCAAAACCAAATCATCCTTGCGAAATGACTCCACATGATCCCCCACCATTCGTTGCCCTACCCCTTCCCTAACCCATTTTAGTTCATATTCCGGATGGTAGTGCCAGTGACCATCAAATCCATCTTCCCGGTCAATTAGAATAAAGCGGTAAGTGGATGTACCATCCAGAGTTAGGGCTTCGAAACTGGCTCTCACATGGTCATGAAATGTCATATCTTTTCTAATTTCGATCAAATAAAGACAATAAATGAGATATTTCTAGCAAAGGATGGGATGAAGTATTCTTCAGAACATGGTATTATTTTACCTTGCCTGTTACTCTCACGACAGTTTCGATCACTATTTACTTTTGCCCATTAACTCCTATCCAATCATGCACGAATCAAACCTTACTCGTAGAACCTTTGTAAAGAACAGTGGCTTCGTAACCGCAGGAGCCATGCTTGCCCCCTATGTCGCCCAAGGCTTCACCGACGATAAACCAATCCGTAT
Source organism: Opitutales bacterium (assembly GCA_900299365.1). Classification (GTDB taxonomy): domain Bacteria; phylum Verrucomicrobiota; class Verrucomicrobiia; order Opitutales; family Seribacteraceae; genus Chordibacter. The sequence goes on along the minus strand of OMJS01000230.1, from coordinate 3,881 downwards.
AGGAGTAGTCGGATGTGGTGGCCGAGGATGCGGAGCAGTGGGTAACGCAATGGCGGCCGATCCCAAAGTGGAACTTGTTGCGATAGGGGACCTTTTTGAGGACCGTATCAATCAGCGCAGTAAGCACTTGGCGAAAATTTGCGGGCACAGATACAAAGTCACTGAGGAAAATAAATTTACCGGTTTTGATTGTTACAAAAAAGTAATTGATACTGGGTTGGACTATGTGATCCTTGCCTCTCCTCCAGCATTTCGTCCCGCTCAACTGGAATATGCTGTGGAAAAAGGAATTCACTGCTTTTACGAAAAACCAGTGGCTGTTGATGCTCCCGGAATACGCAAGGTCATTGAACTGGCCAAAAAAGCAAAGGAGAAAAACCTCGGGTTTATGTCCGGATTTTGCTGGCGCTACAACTTTCCGAAGCGGGCTGTTTTTTCCCGAGTACTTGATGGTGCAATCGGTGATATTAATGCGATGTACAGCACCTACAACGCAGGAGAGGTTGGAGGAAATCGTGGACGTACCGGCACCCAAAGCGACCTCGAAATCCAAATGCGTAACTGGCCCAAACATTTGTGGCTGGCCGGTGATTCGATCGTGGAACAGGCGGTGCATTCTATTGATATGATGCAATGGGCCATGGGTGAAGAACTTCCAATGGAGGCGGAAGGCAGTGGTGGTAGACAGGTTTATCCTGACGACTCTGATCGTTATGGTAATATCTACGATCATTTTGCCATCGTCTACAAATGGGCAAACGGTACACGAGGTTATCATTTTTCCCGACAGCAAAACGGTACCCAGGGAAGTTATGAATTGGAAATTTTTGGTAAAAAAGGATTTTGCAGTGCCAAAAACAGGCACATGATCTTGGCGGATGATCAAACACCATGGCGCTATTCGGACCGGAATAACGATATGTACAGGACCGAACATGAGGAGCTAATTGCTTCCATTCGTTCAGGTAATCCGATCAACGACGGTGAGCGGGCCGCCAACAGCACGATGGTGGCCATCATGGGGCGTATGGTTGCCTATACCGGTAAGAAACTCTCCTTTCAGCAGGCCCTCAATTCCAAGGAAGAGCTCACCCCACCCCATCTCGACTTCAATCAACCGTTGGCTGTACCTGGTGTTCCCAAGCCTGGCTTGACCAAATTTATCTAAGCTCAAGTTATTTTATGGAAATTATTATTCTCACAAATGAAGAAGCGGTAGCCAAAAGGTCTGCTGATCTTGTCGAAGCCCAAATCCGCACCTTTCCCGACACTATTCTTGGACTTGCCACTGGATCCAGTCCTCTAGGGCTTTACAAAGAATTAGTTGTCCGACACCAGAAACATAGTCTTTCCTTTGATCAAGTTCGTACATTTAACTTGGATGAATATGTCGGCATTCCCGCGGACCACTCTCAGAGCTATCGTACCTTCATGAACGAAAACCTGTTCGATGATCTGAATATCGACAAGGCAAATACCCACGTGCCTGATGGCACTATGGAAAACCCCATGGATGCCGGTCCCGTCTTTGAGAAAAAGATTGCCGAAGCAGGAGGAATAGATCTTCAGGTCTTGGGTATTGGCACGGATGGACACATTGGATTTAATGAACCTACTTCAAGTATTCGTTCCCGTACCCGTTTAAAAACTCTTACCAAGCAGACCGTTGAAGATAACTCCCGTTTTTTTGAACCTGGTGAGTTCCAGCCAAAATTGGCGATCACCATGGGAATCGGAACGATTTTAGAAACTCGACGTATTCTTCTAATTGCCACAGGAGAGAACAAAGCAGAAGCGGTTCATGATATGATCGAGGGTCCCATTGCTGCGATCTGTCCAGCGTCTGCCTTGCAAATGCACGAGCGGGTCACAGTCATTCTCGATGAAGCAGCTGCCAAGAACCTTAAATATCAGGACTACTACCGGCATGTGTCCGAGATTCAGGATGAATTAGTTAAGAAACACCGCCCATCAGATTGGATTGCCCGCTGATTCAATTTCCAGCAAGTTCTAGGTATGAGTGAGCCTAAAAAAATCCGGGTATTAGTTGTGGGAGCAGGAAATATGGGTCGCTCACATGCCCTCGCCTATGCCTCCATCCCCGAATTTGAAATTGCCGCTATTTGTACACGTAACCCAGCATCCCGGGCATCCTTAATGGCTGAATTGCCAGCAGGCACACCCGAGACAAATGATTATGAACAGGCACTGGCAGAACTTAACCCCGACGCGGTCTGTATATCCACATATCCGGACACTCACTATCCCTTTGCCAAGATGGCCCTGAATGCGGGTTGTCATGTATTTACTGAAAAACCACTGGCTGAGAGTGCCGAGCAATGTCAGGAATTGGTCGATTTAGCCAGGGCAAAGGGCAAGGCGTTGGTGGTGGGCTATATTCTCCGCCAGCACCCCAGTTGGATCAAATTTGTGGAAGTTGCGAAGACTCTAGGAAAACCACTGGTTATGCGGATGAATTTAAACCAGCAATCCTACGGCAAAAATTGGGAAACTCATAAGAGCCTGCTCTCCTCTATCTCCCCCATTGTCGATTGCGGGGTGCATTATGTGGATGTGATGTGCCAGATGACTGGTGCCAAACCAGTACGGGTTTCCGGATTGGGAGCTCAGTTAACCGATGAACTAGCTGCAGACAAAATCAATTACGGACATCTTCAGGTTACCTTCAAAGACGGCAGTGTCGGTTGGTATGAAGCGGGTTGGGGCCCAATGATGAGTGAGACCGCCTTTTTTGTGAAGGATGTGGTGGGACCCAATGGGAGTGCAAGTATAGTGGCTGCGGATGCATCCGCCCGGGGTAAATCATCCTCAGTCGACGCCCATACTCAGACGGAAAGAATTTTGGTTCACCGTTCCCAAAAGAATGAAAAAGGAGAACTGGAACAGGCTGACGAATACATAGATTTAGACGACGAACCTGATCACGACGAATTGTGCAGAAGGGAACAGCTGTTCTTTTTGTACGGGATCCTAGGAAGAACAGATCTTACCGAGCATCAGGACAGTGCCATCCGGGCGAGTGAGATTGTGCTAGCTGCAGACCACTCCTTCCGTAGTGGTGAAATGGTGAATCTCTAAAAAAAGAGAGTTTTTTATTGCTCAATTAGTGCCCGAATCGCATCAACCGGAGCAGACAAACGTACCACCATTTGCGGGTTGGTCATTTTCCGTTTTTCATAGTGTATGGTTACTGTGCTAGCCACCATGCCCACGACCTCTCCGGAATCATTTAACACTGGTGCCCCACTTGAACCCCGTGCATAATCCGCAGAGATCGCCATCCACAGAGTACTGGGGTTTCCTTTCATCGTATCATAAAGCGAGACCATGCCCTTGGAGTAATAATAGAACATTCCATCGGGGTGACTGATCACATGCACATTCGATCCGATCTTGGCAGGCTCTCCCAACGGCAGTGGTCGGAATTTCGCACCTTTTGCCCGGACAATCGCCACATCACTATTTTTATCCGCAGCCAGAACTTCGGTAACCGGATAAACATTCCCCTCCGTATCCATCACCGCGAGAGTCTTTCCGTCCGTTTGCTCGAGCACATGATAATTAGTGGCAAAAATCCCGTCTTTGGTTAGGGGGAATCCAGTGGCACTACCGGAGTGCCAATTGGTACAGTGTTCACACTTGTATAACCTCGCCACAATCAGAATCGAAGGCTTACATAATTCGTAAAGACTCCGGGGATCATAAACAAAAGATGCAACCTTGGGGATCTTCGCTTTCCTGCCTACAGCCTGTTTGAGTTGATTGTTTAATTCGGAGAGTGGCAGGGTCTGGTTATTTTCAATCAGAGCAGAGATGCCTCGAATCAACCTAGCTTCCAGAGCAGGAGAGCTGTTTTTCTG
>OMJS01000229.1 GCA_900299365.1 Opitutales bacterium | reverse complement strand
TCGATCAAAACTCCTGTTCCCGGATGGGCCGAAGTTTGAGAGAGCAAGGGTGCTGTCAATTCACGGGTGTTGATACAGAAGTCACAACCCGCTTTGATTAACTGTTGGTCAAAATCATCCTCACGATAACTAGCCACGGTAAAGATCGTGCCTCCTGAGATGCGTTCCAGTTCCAATACCGCAATCAGGGTTAACCCATCATGTTCATGATCGACAAAAGCCACATTCGCATCGGAGGCTTGTGCCAGCTTGAAGGCTTCTAAGGAATAGGAACACTCCCTGATCCAATCTACCTCAAGCCTTCCCTGGTTCACTTCTTCTGGATCAACTTCGGAAATCACTACGATTTCAGCAAGGTTTTCAAGGTAGGAAAGCTCACGCAGAATGGACTCGAGAAATACGGGATTGTCAGAACAGATCAGGATGTTTCCAGAGACTTCCACTTCCGCGTCACCCTGATAGTCGATGGAATCGGTGGTGTCGTCACCCTCAGGCCTTTCTTTGGGAGGAACCAGAGCGAGCACCCTCAATTCCTCAAAAAGGGTGAAATCCGCATCAGGATTGATTCTCACAGTGTTTCCCTCCATCAGGCCCATAGGAAGCATCTGTTTGTGACGCTTCCATTCTTCTGTCAGTTCGAGCCAACTCTTGCCAACGTCATCATGTGACAATTCATGGTTTTCAAGTGACGGGGTGCCTTTCTGGTAGATGCTTCCATATCGTGTGTAATCGCCTTGCAGGATCAATTGAAGAATCCACCAGGAAGAACCTTTGGAAGTATAGGCACTGACCATCATCGGGACCTGCAGTTGGTAAGGATTGACTGCATGGTCGCAGCCCACATCCTCAAAAAGCTGCTGCTTTTCAAGACCCTGGTATTGAACCATCGTTACCGCTTCCCCATTGGTCAACTGCTCGATCTGCATCACGGTCATCAGCGAGTGACTGTCATCTTTAAGACAGACATAAGCGATGAACGCTTTCTGAGCATTTGCTTTCTGTAAAATCCGGTAACGGTAGGCATCTCCGGAAACCCATGGAATTTGCTGAAAAAACGGGTCACTTTCCATCGGATGCTTGTCAAACGGACAAACTAAAACCAATCGTTGCTGACTGACAAAAGAGCGGTTTTCCTCAAGGATTTTGTGGATGAAAACGATGTCATCCGAACAGACCAGAATGTGATTCTGCATCTGGACTTCTGCCAATCCTCGCTCTTTCGCTCCACGAAAGCTGACCAAGCGGTCTGAAACCAATGAGATGATCAGGGCAAGTTGAAGTAACCCCGCAGCCACAACCAGGATGCTGAAAAGTTGTCCTCCGAGAGTGATTGGAGTGAGGTCCCCATACCCCAAGGTGGTCACCGTCTGGACGGTCCACCAGAGGCTGCTGAAGAGGTTGTTGAAGGCACTGTCGGGATTCCCAGTTAGAACATACTCAAAGAACCATATGCCGATGGTAGAAACGATCAGCAGAACCGGGATGTAGATCAGTAGAAAAAAACGCGTTTTCATAATGCGATGATAATTTCTAAAACAGCTTCATCAAAGCAGGTTCATTCTCCAACCCTTAGAGATGCATGACCTGGACCAGTGAAAAAATCTCAAGATACCCCTGGAACCCTTAAAAATGCATGGGATTTGCTTTGCGAATAGGAGCGATCCATTACGTTATGAAAATCTCAGGAAGAGTGTTTGGGTTGAGTCACTTCAAACAATAATCATTATTTCAATCAATCTAATTCATCAAGGTACAAAAAAATGATTAGTTATGATGCCAGTAATCGTCTAAAGGTCATTTTATCTTATCAGGGAACAATTCTCCCATCTGTCTTAAGTTACATGGTTTGGATGTTATTATGGACAGGATCACTTCTTTTTGTATTCAAATTCTTTGAATTGCAATTTGAATTGGGAGGTCAACTGCACACTTTTCTTGGAGTTGCACTAGTATTTCTTTTGGTCATGCGGACGAACTCTTCTTACGACCGTTATTGGGAAGGACGAAAACAATTAGGTGCTTTGGGAATAACAGCCAGAAATCTTGCTGTAAAATCCAATTCAGTAATACCAGATTCTGAACAGGGATTCAGAACTGAAATATCGAGCCTTATTGGGGCCTATGTTTTATGTGTTAAAGAACATCTTAGGGATGGTATCACTCAAAAAGAACTGAAAGGTCTTTCAACCGCCAACCGGGAAGAATTAGAAAACTTTTCGAGCCCCCCTAATGGGATTCTTTGTATACTTGGAAAAAGACTCCGTTCCTGCATTGACCAAAAATGGATGGCGCCTCCGGAATTCGGAAGTTTCAATTCAAGTCTTGATGATTTGCAAGGTGTGCTCAGGGCACTGGACAGAATCCGTTTCACTCCGCTTCCTTTTGCCTATGTCAATCAGCTCAAAGTGTTCATGATGATTTATTTAGGAACACTCCCGTTGGTCCTGATCCCGAAATTTGATTACCTAACCCTGATTGGAATGTTCTTCGCGGTCTATGCTTTTGTAGGCATAGAAGAAATTGGACTCGAAATCGAAGACCCCTTTGGAGACGACCCGAATGATTTGCCAATCGAACAGATCTGCCAGGGAACCAAACGGGATGTTGCGGAAATCCTCGGGGTAAAAAACAACTAGGAGAAAATCAGTTTTCTTTCTAGTTTTTTGAGGGAATAGAACGGGTTTGGAAAGCAGTGA
>OMJS01000228.1 GCA_900299365.1 Opitutales bacterium | reverse complement strand
TTGTTTTCCTTTTCTCCCCACTTTTGTAATTTGTGGGCATCATCAGAGGATACGCCCCACATGATCATACCCTTTTCGAGAAGGGCGTCCCAGAGTTGCTCGGTGGAAGGCAAATGAGCAGTGCCAAAATTGCGGACTCCGGGATGTGCATTGTAGAGCTCGAACATATAGAGATTTTTGACGGGGGTGATCTCATGAACCTGGACAGTACGGGAATATATCGGATGGTTAAGGATGTTCGTTCCGCCAGCTTTCTGCGTTTCATCGACATAGTTTTGCATGACCACAGAGCGATTCTTATCCCTAAAATCCCATGGAACCAGACGGGAAGTATTCATCGCGGTGAAGTGAATACTTCCGTTATTTCTGCCCCCAGTAATTTCCTCCCCCGGGACCAACAAAAAGTCCTCCCTGATTTTCCCCGATAATTTTACGGTAGATGGATCAATGAACTTGTTATGCTCGCTAAGAACCAGGAAGTTGTATCCCCGGTCATGGTACCACTGAGCGACAACTTCGGGCGTGGAATCAGCATGTCCACAAAGAACAGTGTGCACATGGGTGTTCCCCTTATACCACTTGGCAGCAAATCCAAGAGCGGGCAGGAAAGAGAGTAGGCAAAGCAGAGCAATTCGATTCATAGGTTATGAGATGAGACTTCAAAAGATGGTAAGCCTTGGCAAACGAAATGAATGGAGTACAGCTTATCTTCTTGTTCAGCAAGGGGCATATAAATTAAGAATATTTCTAAGCCCAATTTTAAATCTATGATGCGTTTCATTCTCTTTCTTACCGTCCTTTTTCACGCTGGTTTCCTATTTTCCGAGCAGCCAACCAACCAAAAGCCCAATATCCTCTTCATTATGCTCGATGATCTGGGTAAGGAGTGGATCAGCTGCTACGGGGCGGAGGATATTGAGACGCCAAACATAGATGCCCTGGCCGCAGGTGGGATGAAATTTAATAATGCCTATTCCATGCCGCAGTGCACCCCATCCCGTGCTACCTTACTGACCGGGAAATATCCATTCCGCAATGGATATGTAAATCACTGGGATGTTCCACGCTGGGGAATCGGATATTTTGACTGGAAGCATAAGGAAAACACTACCTTTGCCCGGTTAATGAAAGACTTGGGCTACAAAACCTGTGCGGCCGGCAAGTGGCAGATCAATGATTTTCGGGTAGAACCACAGGTAATGAAGAAACATGGGTTTGATGACTGGGCAATGTGGACTGGTTTTGAAACGGGAAATCCAGCAAGCGCGGAACGCTATCAGGACCCCTATATCAATACGCCCGAGGGAAGTAAAACCTACAAAGGTAAATTTGGGCCCGATATCTACACTGATTATATCATTCAGTTTATGAAAAATCATACAGAAGATCCGATGTGCCTTTATTTACCGATGGCCCTGCCCCACGGCCCACTTGTTGTAACCCCAGATGAACCTAAAGCTTCCAGTAAAATGGATAGGCACAAAGCCATGGTGAGATATATTGATAAATTGATCGGAAAGTTGGTTAAGGCACTCGAGGAGCTAGCCATCCGTGACAAAACAATCCTTATTTTTACCACGGACAATGGATCTACTGGATCAATCACTGGCACCATGAAAGGAACCAAGGTTAAGGGTGCCAAGGCCAAAGAGATTGAAGCCGGTGTCTGCGCTCCATTTATCGTCAATTGTCCAGGGTTGGTTCCCTCAGGGAAGGTAACCAATGCACTCACGGACTTTAGTGACCTGCTACCGACCTTTATTGAATTAGGCGGAGGAAAAGTCCCGGAGGACTTTTTGGTAGATGGATTATCCATTGCCCCAGTGATTTTAGGAAAGGAAAATGATTCCAAGCGTAAATGGATCATGGCACTGGGATTTGGCCCGGCCAAGATTGATCAGAATGGAGTCAAACCACGGGATCCATTTATCTCCCGGGTAATACGCGACAAGAAGTTCAAGGTCTGGGTATCGAACCAAAAAGAAATTATCCGTTTACATGACCTAAACGAAGATCCATGGGAACAAAACAACCTGATCGACAGCACTGAAGAAGCACATAAAAAAGCGATCCGTAAATTTAAGAAGGTTCTTGCATGGGTTCCGGACAAGGATGCCCGCCCCCTCTACACTCCGCGGGCTAAAAACTCATGGGATATACGATAGAGTCAGTATAAATTATCGATGTTCTCCAAAGATCATCATTCGCTCACTCGTCTGTCCTTAATTTAATGCTTTGCATCGGTTTTGCTCTGCATGACAATCATCGTGCTGGCCATCATTCGCCAATGGCCTGGAAAAGTGCATAAAACTGGATAACGCCCAGGCTTTTCCGGCGTAGTGAATTTTGCTTCGAATTTTTCTCCGTATGGAATCTGAGGAGTAGCAAAAAGGATAAGATCGGAATCGGGAATGAAATGTTTTTCCATAGCACCAGCCTGTGCAGCCATCTTATCGGCCATCGCACCGACCACCGCAGCCTTGCCCGGTTTCACGATTAGCAGGTTATGCAACATGTGATCTGGATTTTCAAAGGTAAACTGATAAGTGTGCCCGGCACGTACCCTGAATTCCTTGGTATTGAAAGCCATCTTTGAGGGAACTGCTTTTATTCGAATACGGTCTTCAGTTACCGTGGCGTTTGCAGCATCATAATTAGTGTTCCATTTACGGTGCTGATCTTCATTGGCCGGAAAAATAATCCCTGCGGGAACGCTACCAATTGGGTTAGCGAGATAAAGATCAACCAACTTGTTTGCTTTCTTCCCAGCAGTGAGAAAATAGCGGATCTGATTATCTCCTTTTTCGAGAGTGATATTAAACTGTCCATTACGCATGTGCACACTTCCCGTGGCCCGTCGCAGGGGAACATAATTGAGATCAATATTCAAATTGGAGTTACCCCGGAAACCCAGAACAGCCTCCTGTTTCCGATCACTTCGGACGATAACTGTACCACTTCCTGCCCCACCATCGGTTAGCCAGCCAGTCAATTTGGTTGAGGAATCCACTTTGAGAAGCGGAAATTCGGGTTTGATCGATGGTGCTCGATACCCTTTCGCCAACTCAATCATAGTTGCAAGTTTCGTATTTGCTTCGACCTCTGCATTATCGATGAAGTCTTCCCAAAAAGTATCCTCCTCCCGAAGATAACTGGCCACCGAGATCAAGGTAACCTGGGTTCTAACATCCCCGGCTTGCCATAAATCGGATGCGATTTGATGAGCCTGTTTGCCAAGAATAGGTGCCCACCAGCGAATCGAGCGGGTGGCAGCATGTCGAATTTCAGGACTTTTGGAAACGAGCAGTTTCTTGAATAGATCCTTTTGTGAAAAATCTTTTGCACGCTCGAACAACCAGAGTAATTCCAGTCCAAGAAGGTCATTATTATCTACCATTGGCACCATCGATTTTGCTATTTTCAGCACTTTTCCAACCGGATGATTTTCCAATTGTTCACGGGCCAACTCCCTGACCCTAACCTGAGAATGGGTGAGGAGACCAAAGAGTTCTTTTATGGACGAGCCTTTGATTTTGGGTGCTTTGGCAAGTTGACTATTCTTTCGTGTCAGGCGCCAGATCCGACCATTGGTATAGTCCCTGTTTTTATCCCTGATCGAATGCTGTGCATGACCAATGATCGGGTAGTAAAAATCAGAGATATAAAGAGCTCCATCCAAACCAAAAGTAAGATCGACCGGACGGAAACTTGCGTTGGATGAGGAGAGAAGTTGGAGGTCACCACTTCCATTTGTATAGGCACCGCTGACAAGTTCCAACGGCGTGAAATGTATGGTATTTTTACCAAGAAGATGACCGGTTACCAGACCTCCCTGCCAATCCTCTGGGAAATGAGTGCTGGATACATGAGCCATGGCACAACCTTTTCCATATCCAAAAAGACGGCCGAGTTCGGCCGGACTGTAAACACCAACCGGAGTACTGACATTGTAAAGCTCGCAGTCGATCAACTGACCACCGCCAAACATTTGTACGGATTCGCCCCACATATTGTAGGAGATCTTCCAAGGATTTGGATGGTTTGTTTGCCGCTCGATGCTTAAAGCTTGCGTGAAGGGGTCCCAGAGAAGTGCGGTTGCATCTTTCGTACGAACCAGCCCGTGTGGTGTTTCAAACTGCCCTCTATGAAACAAACCTTCACAATAGACTACATTTCCCTGAGGAGTACGGGCAAGATATCCTCCATGATGAGTATCTGTGTCATCTGCACCTCGAAACAGTTCCTGCCTGATATCTGCAACATCATCTCCATCGGTATCTCGCAACCAGACGAGCTTACGGGCAACGGATACAATAATACCATCGCGGTAGAAGACAAATCCGTCAGGAAGCTTCAACTGATCGGCAAATACAGTACGCTTATCTGCTCTTCCATCACCATCGGTATCCTCAAAAATGAGCACTTTATCATTTGAAAGCGTACCAGGGACAGGAATTGGATAGCTGGCAAAAGTTACCACCCATAGACGGCCCTGTGAATCAAAGTTGATTTGCAGGGGATTGATCAGTTCCGGAAAGTCTTCACTTGATGCAAACAGATTTACCTCAAAACCATCCGCTACTGTAAAAGTCTTGAGATCCTCTTCAGAGGTTAAAATTTTACCCAGTCCTTTTTTCGGTGCCCGCGGGGATGGCACTGCCTGTTTTGTAGGAAGATTTGGAAATGGTTCAATGCGGGAAATATCTGATGCCTGTTTCCAAATCCCTTCATCAAGAAGATCAGCGAGATGCAGATGATGAGGAATTTCCGCGGAATATTCGTAAGAACGAGCCCGTACCCCATAGTAGTGGATTCCGTTTGCAGGACGATAGGCCATTGCAGTCTCATAAGCTTTTCGGGAAACCAAATTTCGGAGCGAATTAAACCCGCCTGAATCCATATTTATATCTTTCAATTTTGCGGAGGGTACGAGTAGTTTGGCAAAAATCTCAGCAATTATTTTGTTACCCTCGGAGTTTAGGTGAAGACTATTAACGGTTAGGGGCACTTCGCTCGTTGAGAAAAGTTCCTTACTGGGAGTGAACAAATCCAACCAGGACACACCATGTTTGGTAGCCACTTCTTTCATCGCATCGCTGTAGGCTTTAATATCAGCATTACGATCCTGAACATCGGGAAATACGGCCACTTTCGATTTTTCCACAGCGGTCGGGGAAACAAGAATCATTTCAGCTCCGCGGTGACGATCCTTGATAATTTCAAGGTAGATATCCAAATCCTTTCGGAAGGCTTCGATCCCAGCAATACCCGCAAAAGACTCGTTCATACCAAAGCACATGATCACACGGTCACATTTTAGTTGTCTGGAAATATATCCAAGATGCTCACCAAATTTCTCAGGTCTAATTCGAAACCCAACTTCATCACCGGAATAGGCAAAGGAGCGAAGCTTATGTCGTTTATTTGGTTCAGTTACTTGCAGTAAAGCCTCAAACGTCCCATCTTCCTGAAGTCGCTCCACAAAACTGTTACCATAAAGAAAAGTAACGGTCGATAAGTCGTTAGATTTTTGAGCATACCCAATTTTAATGAAGGCAAGAAAGAGAAGAGAATGCAAAAAATGTTTCATTTGTGGATTAATGGGATAGGGACTTACAGGTATAAAGTTTATTGGGCATGAGACCAAAATCTGGTCAACAATTCTTTCGCTTTCTTCGAAACTTTATGTTTCTGGGTCAGTTAGAAAGAAGTTAGATACTGTCGGATTATTGTAGGAAAAATTTCTTATTCCTAGAAAAGGCACATGAATAAGATTCAAAGAACCAATCGATTACCAGAAAAATTTAAGCCAAAATCTATTGATTGAAATCCTAATTTAGAAGACATTTGATATTAGTTTTTTAACAATTAGAATAATTCTTCAAATATGAGTATTAATCGTCGCAACTTTCTTCGTGGTGCAGGTGCATTGATTGCACTTCCTGCCCTAGAGTCCATAGGTTTCCGGCGGTTTGCATGTGCTGCCGCCAAGACCACGGTTGCAATACCCAAGCGGGCAGTCTTCATGGGCATCGGATTTGGTGTTACCAAACAGACATGGTATCCAAGCACAAAAGAGACAGGAGCAAATTATACTCTTTCCGAAGGATTGAGCCCACTATCTCGACACAAACAGGATTTCACTATCATTCAGGGTTGTTCTAATAAATTTAGTAACGAGGCCCATTGGGGAAGTACTTTCTGGCTGACCGGTGCAAACCGTTATTCAGTGCCTGGGCAAAATATGGCCAACAGTATATCCGCAGATCAGGTGGTGGCCGGCCAACTTGGCCAAGAAACTCGTTTCTCATCGATCCAACTCGATAGTTCAGACGGAAGTGCTTCCGGTCACGGACCGGGCTTATCTCTAGCTTGGGACAAGAGGGGAAAGCCAATTTCAGGATTTAACGATCCCGTGAAAACTTTTCATAAACTTTTCTCTGCGGAAGACATGCCCCTTGAACAAAGGCAGGCGGCCATTGCCGAAAAACGAAGTGTATTGGATGCAGTTCTGACTGAGGCAAACCGTGTACAGAAAGGACTCAGCAGGAACGATAACGATAAACTGGACGAATATTTCCAGGGAATTCGTGATATTGAGACACGGCTCGGTAAGGACGAAGATTGGTTGGATAAACCAAAACCCAAGGCACCGATAGAAGAGCCACCACCCGGTCTAAAAGGAAAAGAGGAAATTGAGATGATGTATAATCTTATCCTCGCGGCTTTACAAACTGACAGTACTCGTGCTCTGACCTACCGTATGCCAGGCCAATCATTGCTCAAAAGCATGGATTTTACCCACAGTGCCCATAATGTCAGCCATTACTCCCCCGGTGAACGCATGGAAGCATCAAGGGCACGCGATAAAATGCACAGCACCCTGCTTGCGGCATTTATGGATAAGTTAAAGTCCACCAAAGAGGCAGACGGTAGTAGTCTCTTTGACCACACCTCCTTAGCTTTTGGTTCTAATATCAGCAGCATCCATTACCTAGACAACTGTCCCACCCTCCTTGCAGGTGGTGGAGCCAACTTAAAATTGGGAGAACATTTGGTTCTGCCTAAGGATACCCCACTTTGTAATGTCTGGCTGACCATGCTTCAGGGGATGGGAATCCAAGCGGATCGACACGGGGACAGTACTGGCGTGGTAAAAGAGCTACAGGCGTGAAATGTAAAGCTGGCTCCGTGTTGGCTGGCATTGAATTGGCCATTATCTCTGTCTATGCAGAGGAGCCCAAAGCCATCATGCCAGAAAAGCATCTCGATCTGTTTGATTCCTACTGTATGGATTGCCACAATGCAGATACCCAGAAAGGAAAGGTGAACCTTGAAGATCTTCCCCTTGAGATAAACTCTCTCCCGCATGCCGAACTTTGGCAAAAAGTTTTGGATGTAATGAATTCCGGGGAAATGCCTCCCGAGAACAAGGCTCAGCCTGAAAAAATAGAAAAGGCTGATTTTCTGGAAGATCTGGCCAAGACCATGGTTATTGCCCGCAAAAAACTTTCCGATTCTGGTGGGCAGATTACTATGCGTCGTCTCAATCGTCGTGAATATCACAACACCGTTGATTCACTGACCGGAGTTAGCCTCAATGTTGATTCACTGCCAGCCGATGGCGGAGCAGGTACTTTTGATACGGTCGGTGCCTCCCTCTACATTTCCAGCGATCAATTTGAACAGTATCTGGAACTTGGCCGTACAGCAATTGATGAGGCTTTTGCCCGGCATGGCACATTGGGTAAACAAACTTCGGAAACATCGATCACCCGGATTGAACCGGAGGAAACCATTAATCCGGCCAATGAGAACATCATCAAAAGAACGGAAGAAGCACAGGAACGTTTTAAACAATGGAAAAAAGGTGTGGATGAGGCGGCCAAATCCCCTGAGAATCAGGCGATCATTGCGGAGATACGAAAGAAGAATCGCCTAATTGATCACCCAAATCGCTTTTACATTTTTGCCGAGCATTTCAAAGGTGTGCCCAGCCCCAGAGATTTCGGGTTTTCAGATTTTCAAAAAGCGGCTGCGGCCGATCCATCCAGGTCCAGGAGTTTGGCCCTGCTCAAGCATTACGCCAGCCTTCCTCATCGTGATACCGGCACCTATCTAAAACTTACTCACGGTACCGGACGAGTTATTGTGACACCCAAGAAAATGCCGGTTGGAAATTATATTTTTCGTGTTCGACTAGGTGCGGTTAAGGGAACACCTGCTGCACGCAAATTTATTGAGATTGGTCATCCCCAAAGAGATATTGAATCAAGGGATTGGGGATTGAAAGGAAAGCCAATCAGTGTGCATCAGGTAAGCGGTTCCATTGAAGCTCCTCAGATCATGGAAATTCCTATTGAAGTGCGATCGGATACGACGCGTGAATTTGCAATCCAAGAAAAACAGCCAAACAATGCAAATTTAAAAGCACTTTGGAATGAGCACAATCAACTCAAAGCGGAGAATGGATACGGACACCCCCCGGCAATCTGGATAGACTGGGCCGAGATCGAAGGGCCCATTCCCGAAAATTATGTACCTAAATCGATCATCACACGAGTTGAGGCTGAACAGCTGATCAATCCCAAACAGGACAAGTTTATTAGGGAAAAGGAAAAATGGTTCGAACGATTTAGGCAGTGGAAGAAAGAGGTAGATGCTGTGGTAAACTCGTCGGAAAATCAGGCGATCATCGCAGAAATCGTCAAGACCGACAAAAGCATACTCAAACCGTATCGGTTTTATAGCATTGCGGACCGCTTGAAGGGATCACCAGATGCCAGGAATTTTGGGTTCAATGATGCTCCCAATGCCAACTCCGCCAACCCCGCCCGTCCGTCTACTTATAAATATTTCAAGCACTATGCGGGCTTACCTCACAGAGACACCGGGGCTTACCTCATGCCGACAAAAGGACCCGGACGGGTCGTAATTTCTCCGGAAAAACTGCCCAGAGGCAAATACACCCTGCGTGCCAGAGTGGGACTCGTGGAAGGATCGGATACATCCCGGCATTTCATACAATTTGGCCACCCTCAACGGATATATAATGGAGTGGAATGGGACTATGGTTTGGAAGGAAGATCAATTAGCACGCACCAGGTTACCGGAACTATTGCAAATCCCCAGATCATAGAAATACCCATCGAAGTCGGACCCGATACTCCACGCGAGTTCGCGGTGCAGGAAAAGCAGCCCAATGATGGCAAAATGAAGGCCTTGTGGAAAACTTACAATGCGGCCGTTAAGGAAAACGGTTTCGGGATACCTCCAGCCATTTGGGTGGACTGGTTGGAAATGGAAGGTCCCCACGATCCAAACCGTCCAAAAATATGGAAACAAAGAAGAGAGGTAGAGTATTATGCCAATGCCAAAGTAAGAAGGAAATATGAGAATTACTACAAGGCCGGATATGAAGCTGCTCTCGCTTTCCAAAAGGATGGTATTCCCCGACCTGCAGTGGGTGTAAAAGATTTGGATGAGGCAAAGTTCAGAATCCGCAGATACAAGATGGAAGCACCTTCCCAGCTTCGCTACCTCGATGACCCTTTGAGCAAAAACGGGTCCCTGCTAGGTGTATTTGACAAGAATGGAAACCTCAACAGTGAAGAGTTTATCGAAATCAGTAAGGATCCCCTGTGGGCCGTCAAAAAATCCAAAACCTTACCTCTTGGCAAATACCGTATTCGTGTACGCCTGGGGTCGATCGAAGGCACATCACCAGATCGTCATTTTGCTGTGCTTGGCTCTGT
>OMJS01000227.1 GCA_900299365.1 Opitutales bacterium | reverse complement strand
GTTTCTAATATCGAAAAAATCATGGCCCAGGAACATATTCCTTCTCCTGAGTTTCCGATGAAGCGGATTGATTGAAATTTATTCTCTTAAATCAATTTGTTAATGCTGAATTAATCAGTACTAAAATACTTCTTTGTTTAGTCTTTACGATTAGCAAGACAAAGCTGATTCTGTGTTGCTTTCATGAAAATTTTACTATCCATTTATATAACTCTTATCTTAAATGTATTTTGTTTTGGGGACGAAAGACCCAATATAATCTTTATTTTTGCGGACGACTGGGGCTGGGGAGATCTTGGCTGTCATGGCCATCCCTATCTAAAGACACCGAACATTGACCGTTTGGCAGAGGAGGGAACTGATTTTCACCGATTTTCCGTAGCGAGCGGGGTATGCTCACCTAGCAGAACAGCAGTAATGACAGGTCATTTTCCGGCACGCTACTCGATTGATGGACACTTTGCCTGGGTGCCTTCCAATCAGAAGCGCAATATGCCCGACTGGTTGAACCCGCAGGCACCTCTACTAACTAAATTTTTGCAGGAAGCTGGATATGCCACTGCACATTATGGTAAATGGCACCTGGCCAATGATATGATTCCCGATTCCCCGCTCCCAAGTGCTTATGGAATTGATGAGTATGGTGCATTCAACTGTGCTGGTCCTCAAATGTTTGTTCATGATGATGTGAAGATGGCCATTCCGTTTATCGAGCGTAGTCATGAACTGGGTAAGCCATTTTTTATTAATTTGTGGATGCATGAGCCTCACACCCCCTTTCATGTCGACCCGAAGTTCATGGATCAATTCAGTGAGCTTCCTGAAGCGGATGCGATTTATGCTGCTACTCTTTTCCATGCTGATTTGCGGATTGGGCAGCTGCTGGATGCACTGGAACGCAATGGTTTGCAAGAGGATACGCTTGTCATTTTTTCCTCTGATAACGGACCAGCTAGGGGTGCACCAGGTACACCCCTAAAGTTGACTTACGATACGGCTACTGGCCTAGGTTATGGTCTGGGTGCGGCTAAGGGAATTACAGGTGGGCGTTTGGAGTACAAAGGTTCTTTGATGGAAGGTGGGATTGGAGTTCCTTTTATTGCAAGATGGCCAGGGAAAGTTCCAGCCGGTGTTGTCGATAAAACGAATATTATTTCGGCTGTCGATTTGTTGCCTACTTTTTGTGCCATTGCAGATATTCCTTTACCAGTTGACTACCGCCCGGATGGAATTAGTCAGGTGTCTGCTCTACAGGGTGAGTCAAAGACGGGTAGGGAAAAGCCATTGTTTTGGCGAATGGCCAAAAAATCCAGAGCCTTTGCTGTGCTTCATAAACAGTGGAAGATGGTGGCAGATAGTGAGCTCTCGAAATTTGAATTATTTGATTTGGTTGCCGACCCCCTTGAA
This sequence comes from Opitutales bacterium, assembly GCA_900299365.1. GTDB lineage: Bacteria > Verrucomicrobiota > Verrucomicrobiia > Opitutales > Seribacteraceae > Chordibacter. Next base: position 5,274 of record OMJS01000227.1, on the reverse strand, counting down.
TCAAAAGAATTATCTTCTGCTCAACCAGAGGTGGTAAAGGAACTCAAAAATTTAATTGTTGAATGGCAGAAAACATTGCCGGACACTCCCTCCGGTCCTGTATTTTCTGCCCTTCGTGCAGAAAATGTTTTGAAATAGTTTTTAAGGATCTTGCTCTTCGATCCGGTAAAGCGCTTCGTTTGTTCGAACAACTAGTCCCTCTGGAATAGGAGCAAAACTAGCCATATGGCCGGTTCTAAGTTGGTTTTCCTCAACAATTTCCAACTGTTTGCCAGGTTTGATAACGGTTGTCTTTCCTGACTGATTGGAGAAATAGATATGACCGCCCGCATAGGTAGGAGAAGCACTGTATTCACCTTCCAGTCTTTCCCTCCAAATCAAACTACCATCATATAGATTAACCACGGTTAAGATTCCACCATCGTTGATCACAAAAACCAATTCATTGACTAGAATAGGGGAAGGTTTTTTTGGTGCTCCCTTGGACAACTTCCAGACCAGTTTGGGCTGGTTGAGACCATCCAATTTATAGGCGTGCAGTTCGCCCTTCATAAAACCGGTGGAAATAATAAGTAAATCCTTATGGATTATGGGCTTGGCCACATTTGAAAAACCTAGAATCCCATAATTTATTTTCCATAGTTCTTTTCCATTATGCGGGGCATAACCATAAATCCAGTCTGCACCCGTTGAAATAAGAACGGGGCCTTTTTCAGTTTCGGCAATCATTGGGGTGGCATAAGCTTTCTTTGTCTGAGGATTTTCTTTTAATTTCCCACTTCTCTCAGTCTGCCAGATGAGTTTCCCGGTCCGTTGATCCAAGGCAACCACACTTTGTTTGTCTGTCCCATCTAAATGAAAAATCAATAAATCTTTCCATGCAATAGGGGTGCTTCCGGGACCGTTTTCATGATGAATCTGAAGATTTGGGTCCTGATTTTTCCAGATCAAATGACCGGTTTCAGCGTTTAGGCAAGCGGTACCAAAGGTCCCAAAATGAACAAACAATTTACCCTCAACTAAAAGAGGAGATGGGGATGCATAACTATTAAGCCGGTGAATCGCTTGTGGGTTTCTTTGTTCAAAAACCTTCACTTCTTTGAGAATATTACCAGTGATAAGGTCTAGCTGGATGGCGAGGAACTTGACTTTTGAGAGGTAATGCAAACCGGCGGCACCAGGAAATTTGCTTTCTTTGACTCGCTCTTCCTTTTCAGCTTTGGTGGCCGGAGTTTCCACTGCACTGGTTAGCCATATTTTTCCGTTTTGAACAACGGGTGAGGAATGTCCTTTGCTCGGGAGAAGAAAGGTTTTCCAGGCAATATTTTGGTGCTCGCCCCAGCGAATGGGATAGCTTCCATTCTGAGCATGACCATCACCATTTGGGCCGCGCCATTGTGTCCATTCAGCTTCACCTTGTACCCAGAAAAATGTGCACAGAAAACTTACTAAAAAGAAGAGTGTTTTCACTGGGTTGGACATACTTTAACCCTAAAGAAACGAACCATTGATAAAAGCCTGAAATGTTTACCTACTCTTAAGCAATAACCGGCTTTACCACATGTCCATGAACATCGGTCAGACGGAAGTAGCGTCCCTGAAATTTATAGGTCAGACGCTCGTGGTCTATGCCGAGCAAATGAAGGAGAGTGGCGTGGAAATCATGTATATGGACTCCATCATTTACCACATTGTAGCTGTATTCATCGGTTTGTCCGTGGGCATATCCAGGTTTTACTCCGCCACCTGCCATCCATAGAGAAAAACATCTTGGGTGGTGATCACGTCCAAAATTCTTTTCGTTAAATTTTCCTTGGCAGTAATTGGTTCTTCCAAACTCTCCGCCCCATACAACCAAGGTATCCTTGAGCAAACCTCTTTGTTTTAAATCGGTAATCAGAGCAGCCGATGCCTGATCGGTTTGCTTGCACATATCTTTAATTTTACTAGGCAAGGCTCCATGGTGGTCCCATCCCTGATGGTAGAGTTGTACAAACCGCACATCTTTTTCAACTAATCTTCTAGCGAGTAAGCAATTGGCGGCAAAAGTACCGGGAATGCGGGCATCTTCGCCGTAAAGATTATAAGTTGATTCTGGTTCCTTGGAAAAATCAGTAACATCAGGAATGGATGCCTGCATGCGGTAGCCCATTTCGTACTGGGCAATACGAGTTTCAAGGGCTGGATCTCCCGTTTTTTCGAGCTGAAGTTCGTGGAGTTCCTTAAGACGATCTAGCATGAGTCTTCGGCCATTTGCAGATACACCTTCGGGACGGTTTAGGTAGAGAATAGCATCCTTTTCAGAGCGAAAGCGGATTCCTGCATGCTTGCCGGGAAGGAATCCATTTCCCCAGTACCTCGATACCAAGGGCTGACCTTTTCCACCTTTCGTGACTAGGGTAACGAAATTAGGCAGGTTGTCGTTCATTGAACCCAATCCATAGGATAGCCAAGAACCGATAGTCGGTCTTCCTGGAAACATTGAACCTGTCTGCATGAAGGTAACCCCAGGGCCATGGTTGATCGCTTCAGTGTGCATCGAATTGATCACACAAAGATCATCAGCTACCTTGCGGGTATAGGGGAGTAAGTCGCTCATCCAGTGACCACTTTGCCCATTTTGAGCAAAAGAGAATGGGGAGCCAACCAAAGGAAGACTCGACTGGTTACCGGACATTCCCGTTAGCCGTTGTCCCTGACGTATAGAGTCTGGTAGCTCTTGTCCAGTTTCCTTAATTAATCTGGGTTTGTGGTCAAATAGATCAATTTGGGAAGGGGCTCCTGACTGGAAAAGATAAATGATTCTTTTCGCTTTGGGAATGTGATGAAGGCCAACTCCACTGTCCGCATGAAGAATACTGGCTAGAGCAACCCCTCCTAAGCCTCCACCAAATCTTTGAAGGAAGCTTCTACGGTTCATACCCAAGGGAGATTCATATCCAGTGCAATAATCTGAAGGAGTTTTCATTGGGTCATTTATAATGGTTATCGCTTGGAGGTACTTTCGTCAAAATTCATCAGGGTCGACACCAGTGAGGTCACGGCAGCAGTGTAGGAAGGATTTAGAGTCTTAGTTTTTACCTGTCCCACCCCAAGAAAAGCATGGGATTGATTTTGGTCCTGGTATACTTCGATCTGCTCGTTGAGCAGACGATTCAAGATACGAGTTTCCTCTACAGTTGGCTTTCTGCTGGTAAGCATACGGAATGCATCGGTACTGAGAGCTTCACCATTACCAACCCCGTGCTTTTGAATCAATTTTTCCGCAGTTGCTCGTGCAGCTTCCACAAATTGTGGGCCATTTAAAAGTACTAGACTTTGGGCAGCAGAATCGGTTCTTTCCCTCTTTACCATACATATATCCTTCTTGGAGGAATCGAGAGCCATCATCACTGGGGAGGGTGCAGTTCTTTGCCAATAGGTGTACAAGCTTCTTCGATGAATGTTAGGGGGAGTATCTGGTCTGCTCGGCTTAAAGGATGTCTGGAGGTCGTAGGGTCGTACACTTGGTCCACCAACTTTCTTGTGCAGCAAGTCTCCGTAAGCGAGAGCAGAATCGCGGATCATTTCAGCTGGCCATCGGTAAGCAGAAGATCTGGCAAGGAGTAGATTCTGAGGATCTTTCTCAAAGTCATCTTTGGTAATTTTGCTACTTTGTCGGTAGGTGGAACTAAGTACCATATTGGTAAGCAGATGATGAAGGTTCCATCCTGAGGAAATAAAATCTCGGGCCAACCAATCCAGAAGTTCAGGATGACTGGGCGGTTTGCCCTGGCTTCCAAAATCCTCACTGGTAGCTACTAATCCCTGGCCAAAAATCATTTGCCAGTAGCGGTTTACGGTTACCCGGGCGAATAGTGGGTGGTCTTTTTCAGTCAACCATTTTGCCAGTCCGAGTCGATCCTGAGGATAGTTTTCATCCAACGGGGAAAGAGCAGCCGGGGTCTCCCGAAATACTTCTTCCGTTGGTTCTGAGTACAATCCACGATCCAGTATGTAAGTTTTTCGGGACTCTGGCATTTCTTTCATTACCATGATCTGCCCAATTTTCTCTCTTTGTTTCCCGAAGGAAAGCCGTTGGTCATACAACTTTTTTTGAAGGTTCAAAACTTTTGGATCTACTGCTCGAGAATAGATGGAAAATAAGGACTGATCATCTAACTCGATGCCTTGATTTGCCTTGTTTTGTTCGGCTAAGATTTTGATTTCTGCAGAAGTGAGAACACGGTCATAGATGTAGAATTCATCCAATATCCCATTTTTGAAGCCCTTATCTCTCATGCGTTCGGCAAAGCCAAAGGGAGCGGGTGAGGTAATAGGTCGGGTTAGGCAATCCCTCACAATTTCAGGTTCAATCAATTTTCCGTTTTCTAAAAGTTTGAGTCCTGCGGCCTTACTTGAACCGTCATAGGAAAGAGAAACATGCGTCCACTTATTCAAGGCTAGTTGGTTGGCTGAGCGAACCCGAATAGCGTCACCGGGCCAGAAATGAATGAGGGCAGCGGATAATTTTCCTTCTTCGATCAGAATTTCAAAACCACGGCTGGCAGCATCGGTCCATGCCTGCGATTTTCGAAGCACAACCGCCCTCTCATGGTTCATGGTAGGTTTAATCCAAAACGCCACACTGAACGGTTGATGGCGGTTGAAGTTTGCAAATTCTTTAGGGAAATTCAGGGCGTCATCTCCCGAAAATTGTATGCCTTGGCCAATCTTACCCTCGCAGGTTTTGTTGTTGTGATTGGTATTGGCAGACAGTTTGGAGTTAACGGGGTTTGGGTATTGGTTTCCTTTTCGGTTATCAAAGGATAGGTAGGCGATGGGCATACCATAAGAGGTAACATTTTGATCATTCGACTGACCAAAATATGAATAGCTGCTCAATCGCTTACTATTGGTTGTTTGTTTCCAGTTATTAAAGGATGCACGAAGTTCATCGGACCCCAAGTATTGCTGGAGATTATTTTCCGCATCTTTTATTTTCTGATCACTGGGTAAATCAGCAAGTTCAAGTGCAGGGGTGGGGGTCGGGTTTCCCATAAATGCATGAAGACCAGCCTCATCAATATTGTTAAAAAAGGCCGAAAGAGAGAAATAGTCCTTTTGCGTTAAGGGGTCATACTTGTGATCATGGCATTTAGTGCACTCCATGGTCAGACCAAGGAAGGCAGTCCCAAAGGTATGAACGCGGTCTGATACATATTCGATTCGGAATTCCTCCTCCACACTACCACCTTCAACCTTTTGGGAATGCAAACGGTTAAAGCAGGTGGC
>OMJS01000226.1 GCA_900299365.1 Opitutales bacterium | reverse complement strand
TTATTTTTCTGACTCCACTCTCAGTAATTTGTGTGGCATACAGATGAAGTTCCCTGAGTTTGCTCATTTTAGAAAAGTCGCTTGTACAATCATCAGATATATTGAGGTCATGCAGCCAAAGCTTCGATAGTCTTGGTAGATATGAAATCATTTTGACTGTCTTATCGGTAACTCTTGTCTCCCCAAGATAAAGGCCTTCGAGGTTGGTCAGGTTTGCCAAGTGAGGAGCGGATACATCGGTGACCGGATTACCCCGTAAACCCAAGTAAGTCAGTTGTTTCATCTGGCCAATATAAAGCATTGCTTGATCGTTAATCCCACTCTTACCCAGTGGCAGAAGTTTGATACTTTTGGACTGCGAAAGAATGCGGGCTCCAGTATTTCCAATCTTTGTTTGGTAAAGGTTCAACCACTCAAGTTTAGGCAGCTGAGCAAGGGTTGTAAGATCCTCTTCACTCAATTGGGTTCCCTCGAGACTAAGATCCGTAATTTCCTCATAGGATGAAAGAATGCTCAGTTCGCCGGGAAGAAACTTTGCTTCATTAAGATGGACTTCGACTAAAGCTCCTCTTTTGAAAAAAGTTTTGCCACCCCAGTTAGCTATAGTTTCCTGAATGGCTTTGCTTTGGGCAAAGGAACCAAGAGGAAGGATCAGAGAAAGGATAACCCAGCAGTGGGCGAGGAAAGCGGATGATTCGAATAAAGATTTCAAATCATCCGGGCTGCCAAACGAACCGCAGCTTTCAGGCTGTTCGGGCCGGCCTTTCCCTGCCAGGCGATATCAAGGGCAGTACCATGATCGACTGAGGTGCGGACAATGGGAAGACCAAGGGTCACATTTACCGCCTGATCAAAGGCCAGTGCCTTGACTGGAATCAGTGCCTGGTCGTGGTACATGCAAATGTAGGCGTCCACGGATTCTCTCCTACTTTGGGTAAAGGCCGTGTCGGGGGGGAGGGGACCGATGATATCTGCACCTTCACCGCGGGCTTTTTCAATGGCAGGCACAATGATGGTTTCTTCCTCCCGGTTGCCAAACAAGCCATTTTCTCCGGCATGTGGATTCAGTCCACAAACTGCCAGCCTCGGTTCTTTCCCTAATAGTTTTTGGTGAGCCTGCCGGGTCAGTGAAATGACTTCATGGATGCGATCTGTAGTCAGTAAGGATGGCACTTCGTTGTAGCCCACATGCACGGTGACCAAGCTGCAACTGATCATGTCGGAAATAAAGGCCATGCAGAAGTTTTCAGTTTTGGTATGCTCGGCAAAGATTTCGGTATGCCCGGGGTGAGGCACGCCAGCTTCCTTCATCGCTTCCTTGTTTGCCGGGCAGGTCACCACTGCTTGTACCTTGCCGGCCAGGCAGGCATCAATTGCAGAGGTTACATATTTGTAGGTTGCCCGGCCTGTTTGTGCATTGGCGGTACCGGGAACCAGATCATTCACATGAATCAGTCCAAGATCGTGCACTCCATGCTCGATTGAGCCAGCTATTTCATCTCCAGAAATTTGGCCAACCTGTAAAGGCTTGCTGGTTTGCTTGGCACAGGCTTCAAGAACCGAAAAATCACCAAAAATGACAGGAATACAAAGTTCGGATATTTCAGGATCCTGAAGGAGATCCAGGCAAACCTCGGGGCCGACCCCAGCCGGGTCTCCCATAGTAACTGCTATTCTTGGTTTGCTCACGTAATGAATCTTCCCAGAGGATTATTAATAAAGTCGATGTTGTTTTATCGATTTCCTTACTTGGTCCTCCACTTAAAATTGGCAAACACCACCTTGGTGATATCCGCTCCTTGTCGGGGCCGAAGTTCGATTTTTCCAACCTGTGACCAATCGGCAAGTTTGGCACCATGTTCATTACTGAGCTGGCCTGAATCGATCTTCATGGTCTGCCAGTCATTGGATGCAGTGATTTCAATATTTATTTTATGCCGGCTGTCGGTGCTCAAGATCAGACTCTGTGGCTGGGTGCAATAAAACATGAATTCAAGGGAGGCACCTTTGGGAGCCTTCCATTTAGGGTCGGCAAATTGGGCACTACTGGTTCCGCGATGGTTGTTGATTGCACGAAACCCTTCAATACCCCCAACTCCTTCTGCGGGAGCGGCATAGCTCCAGAGGCTAGCACCTCCAGGCAATTCATCTGATCTTTTATCAGTGGCAATCGCATTGCCGAGCTTTGAGGGAATCACCGATTCAAAATCGGAGGAGGTCACCGAATCATTTTGGTAATGAATATTGGCGTAAGAGAATAGATAGTCGTCCACATTCATCACCGGTAGTTTTGCAGTCCATTGTTTACCTTTCCGGATGGTACCCACATCTCTCCAAAAGCGGGCAATATTATTGGCGGTTTTCAGGCACTGATAGATCTGTACCTTTTTGATTTGTTCCGGATTTGCTGGGGTTAAGAGCAATTCAGGCACCCCATCTTTATCCAGTTGTATTTTTGAGGTTGGCCTGGCTGGCCAGAAGTGAGGTTTGCCAAGAACATGCTTTTCCAGCCAGAGCTTACAATCATTGCCCAGTTTTTCGGTGTTGTGATGCCCCCGTGCCTGGATGGCGAAATCCCAGAGCACACCGGCTTGAAAATCTTTGAAGGTGTCACACCCACGCTCATGTCCGCCATGGTGATCATTGGATCCGTTCAACCACAGGCTGGCTGCCTCAATATAAGGAGCATGAGCCTGCGGAGCCATCGCGGAGAGAAAAAGTTTTTGTCCCGGGCTTTGGGGAATATTTTTGGGCGGGTTATCAAACTTCCATACTCCCCGGTCCCGGTAGTAATTGATCCATCCAATGCCAAAGTAAGCAACCACCGCTTTGACTCGCTTGTCCATGGCGAGGTTCCACATAATCGTTCCTCCGTAGGAATATCCCTTGGCACCAATCCGGGATGAATCCACTTCTTGTTGAGCAAGCAAATAGCTTAGAGCCCGGCGTTGAATCGCATTCCAGAGGTAGTGGGAGGTTTGTTTGGGGTCGGTTAACTGACTGCCATCTGGCATACGGTCATAAATCAAGGAATAGCCCTGCTTTTTGGCATCCATATAACCGTGACCCATTCTCTCGGGATACTTGGTATAGTTTCCACGGTGGGAAAGTCCTGAATAATCATGGGAAATTACGGCCCAGCCATCCTTAACATATTGCATGTCTATTGATGGTCCACCCATCCATCCATGGGTGTTCATCAGTCCAGGTGCCTTTTTTGCTCCTTCTTTGACTGCATACTTACAGAATACACGAATTTCCACTCCATTCACATAAGCCGAAATGTAGGCGTGCTTCTCATAGATTCCATTCACGGTCTTTTCGTAAATGATTTCCTCTTTAAAATCACCTGCGTCCGGATCGAAGTCTTTCCATACATCAGGCGGCTTTGGTAAGCTTGCGAATGCAGGAATTAGAAAAAGGAAGAAGTTAAAAACAAGGTAATTAAGTGAGTGGAATTTCATAAAGTTTATAAACAAAAGTAAGAAAAAACCCACATAATCTCCAACTCGCAACGACTATTGTAGCAGAATAGGGGATTTTTAATTCAGGAAGATATTTTTAGTTTTTCTCACATTAATTATTTAACGGTTCGCCAGACTCCAGTTTAGTCTTTAAGGCGAGGACTTCGTCAAACTTGCCTGTATTAATTTCAAGGGGAAAAAAGTCGTGAACATCAGCACCGGGTACATCAACCCTTAAGTCGAGCATCCAAAAAATTTCATTGGGATCAGACTTTTTCCCATTAATGTATTCCTCATTTATTTTTATCCACCTCGTGCAGGAGCCTCTCCGTAGGTATTTTTCTGATAAGAGGTCCGGGAATTTAAAGTCGATGCTGAAAGTTTTTCGACTTCCAGTTGAATATTGGTTTTCAGACTCAACTTCGATCCTCTCTGTCCAAAGGTTAGGTTCCCCAAAAATTTGTCCGATTAGAGTGGCTCTCATCCATTTGCTCACAAGTCTACTTTTTGCAGTAAATAAGAATTCAACAACTAAGCGTCCATTGGATTCTTTGACGGAAACAATTTTAAATTTCCCTTTTTGCAAACCATACAGTTTCCAGCAAACGCCAATTACAGTAACGGGTATTAATACGATCAAGAACCTAGCCCCTTGTGCGACCCAATGGAACGGCTCGGTTATAAAATCCCAAAACTCCATATTTTTAATTTTTAAATTTCGAGATTTTTTCAGACCTCATACCAGAACTTAAGCGTGTGCCTGCCCGTTGTGCAAAGGTCTTTTTAAGATCATTACAGCTGGTCTATTAATTTGACCAAACAAAAACGCCGCATCTCTGCGGCGTTCTCGTTTCTTTAAAAACAAACTAAACTGAAACAAACTGACAAAAGTCATAAGGTAAGACGCAGCTTTTTTGAAAAACGTTCGAAAAAAGTTTCACTTTTTTAAAATTTCTCCTGAATCCCAGTATACAAGCGGTTTGCAGGCATTGAAAATATACGGACTATTATTCTTAACCTTAGTAAATATTTATTTATGAGAGTATGTCCTTGTTAGATAAATCATCCTTATGCCTTTGGAATTCAATTGTGTATGAGAAAGGATTTCTTCTGGATATTTACCATGCACCTTAGAAAACCCATTTTGTTGATTGGTATGGGGGTAGTCCTTGCTACTGCCTTCGGGTTTTCCCAAACCAAACCAAATGTGCTCTTAATTTCAATTGATGACCTCAATGACTGGGTTGGATGCCTGGGCGGTCATCCGCAGGCGAAGACCCCCAATATTGATAGACTGGCAAAGATGGGTACCTTGTTTAGCAATACCCACTGTCAGTCACCTGTTTGTAATCCCTCACGGGCGAGCATGATGACAGGCAGGTATCCACACACCAGTGGGGTATACTTTCTTAGCCCAGACCTCAGGCAGTCTCCGGTTCTTAAAGACCTGAAAACATTGCCCGAGGTTTTTGCGGATCATGGGTACAAGACCATGGCTGCTGGAAAGATTTTTCATGGAGGTGGAAATGCACGGTTCTTTCATGACTATCTTTCCACAGGAGGCTTTGGTCCACTGCCGAAAACCAAAATTTCCCAACTGCACGGTCATAAACTTTGGGACTGGGGAATTTTTCCCAAAGACAATAATGACAAAGTCATGCCCGATATTAAATGTGCGAACTGGGCGGTAAAAAAACTAACAGAGGAACACCAAAGGCCTTTTTTTATGGGTGTGGGCTTTTATCGCCCACATGTTCCGCTTTATGTCTCCAAGAAGTGGTTTGATCTGTACCCCCTGGATAAAATCAAATTACCAACTGTGGAGCAGGGTGATACCGGTGACCTGAGCCAGTATGCGGTTGATCTGACCAGTCTGAAGCATGTTGCCCCCACGCATCAATGGATTACGGGAGCGGGGCAGTGGGAGCATGCGGTCCAGTCCTACCTCGCATCGATCACTTTTGCGGATCATTGCCTGGGTCTAGTTCTGGATGCTTTGGAAAAAAGTACTTATGCCGACAACACCATCGTGGTGCTTTTTTCGGATCATGGCTTCCATATGGGCGAGAAAGAACGCTGGGCAAAGCGTTCGCTTTGGGAGGATGGTACGCGGGTGCCTTTGATTGTTGCGGCACCCGGTCATAAAGCAAACCAAAGAAGCACCCGTCCAGCCGAATTACTAGATGTTTTTCCCACCTTACTCGAACTCGCTGAGTTACCTGCTGATCCGGGGCAGGAGGGCCAAAGTCTGGTTCCGCTACTGGAATCACCAAATAAGGCATGGAATTATCCGGCGATTACAAGCTTTGGACTGGGGAATTATTCTATCCGTTCTACCCGTTACCGCTATATTCAATATCTGGATGGTTCCCGCGAATTGTATGATCATTCCGAAGATCCACATGAATGGAATAACCTGAGCACTGATCCTCAAATGGAAGCAGTGATGAAGGAACATGCGGCGTTCATTCCCGTAAAACAGCACCCCATATTGCCTGGCAAATCAACGGGGCATAATGCTTATGCGGCGGCAAACGCTAAAATCAATAAGTAAAAAAGTTTTTTAGATTTGATTAGGAAAGATCCATTGGGGTTAGATTGATTAGAGGCTGTTTTTTTGAACCTTTATCCGGTTCAAGAAAATGGAGTCTTCCTCATTCAAAATCGATTTTTTATCAACTAGGCTCCTGTAAATTCCCCATTTTGGACGGATGAAGGAATAATCATTCTTCCAGCTTGGAAAGCTTTTTATGTAATGGAAGGAATCGATGGAACCATTGGTTGATCTGACCGAGAAAATAATCTTCCCCCTTTCTGAATATTCTACTGTACATATACAGATAAGCCATTTGTTGAGACATTCTTGCCAGTCTGCAATCCGGTAACGTTTTTCATTTTCGCCGAATGTTCTAAATTCAAGCTGTGGGTCTCCATTAGTGACAGCTCCAGATAAAGTGGCGATGGGATATTCATCATTCGTTCCAACGGGCTTGAGTTGGAAAAAATGACAAAAGGTTTTATTTACTGAAAAATCACTTTTTATTTTCAGTAGCCAGGTATATTGCACAGAGTCACCATTGACCGCCTTCATTACAGATGGAGACCCCGCATATCCTTTGATTTCGTTCCTTTGCCTTTTCTCTTTGGGTAAGTGTTCCCTGTCCCTGTCTCCGTCGTGGTCGCGATGTAGCAGGAATCGAAAACGGGTCAATATCTCTTCGTCCCTCTCAACTTTCAGGTGTTCAATACCTTGATGATTATTGGAATAAAGTTCAGGGCATTCTACTGAGTCCTTCCCGAACACTTTTTTTATCTGCTCGATGGCTGAAAAATTGGAGTCGAGATCGGCAATCAATTCGATTGATTCTTGCCCATCACTTTTCGTTACAGATACCAGAGTAAGTATAGCAGTCATGCAAATGGGCAAATATGAAGTCCGATTTACATTAATCATGACTGGAGTTGTAGAAATGAACTAATAGTTAGTCGATCGATTTTCTTAGTAGGAATTGTTACTCGAATTACCTGTTGAATTTGAACAAACAAAAACACCGCATTTCTGCGGTGTTATTGGGCAATTGAAACACAAACTAAACTGAAACAAACTGACGAAAGTCATAAGGTAAGACGCAGTTAATTTGAAAAGCGTTCAAAAAAAATGAAAATATTTTTCATCTTTTTTACAAAAAAACTGTAGGTCCCAGTATTTATCTGGGTTTTAGGGCGAAATAAAAAGTGAAAAAAGTATTTCTGAATACAACCGATGACCAAAATCATTGGGGTGATTCACATTATTCCCGCTGAGATCTGAGAAATTTTTACGGGTTAATAGTTTTTCCCACGGTGTGGTGATATCGGCAAGGATGACATTGGGTCGCATGATGCCTCTCAAAGCTTCACGAAAGCCCGGGATTTTGGTGGGATCTCTCCAGATAGGATTGTTATTCATTCCCGAAACAAAGATCAGATCTGCTTGAGGAATTTCCTTCTGCAAACGGGTGAGGATTTCGAGGTTTGTTTTTTGGAATTGTTCTGATGAAACGGGATCATTCATCCCAAAAGCAATTACCACCAAATCAGGCTTTTCTGCGATCACCCGGTCCAGTTGTTTCAATCCCCACACAGCGGTA
>OMJS01000225.1 GCA_900299365.1 Opitutales bacterium | reverse complement strand
GTACGACGACAACGGAGCGGACCATAATTACGACGGCAATGAATCGGATTATGGATATGATGATAATCATTCTCCAGACGAAGGAGAGCCAGTGTTTTTCTTATCATCTTCCATCCTACTTGAACTAACTGGTGAGGAAGGTCTTGCGGAAGGAAACTATGCTATATCCGAGGAATATGAATGGAACGAAGAAACCCAGTCCGAAGAATTTGGATTTTGGATAGAACCAGCCGAAGAAAGTGAAACAGGTGATTGGGTCTACGCTGGCGGAGAGACTGAGGACAGCCACCTGATTGTGGAAAATTATCAAGGCGAAGACTTACTGAGGCAATATTTTGATGATAATCAACTTTCTGAAGTTGGTCAGATTACTGACTATCTTGATGAAGAGGATGATACTGACCATGATCCTGATTATGAATTTACTCCGATTGAAGAGGTCGAAGAATTTGTTAATGAACTAAAGAATTCCATTGAAGAATTAACTTACTCAGATGCTGTATGGGTAGAAAAAAAGCATGATGCGTTGGTTGATGGCCGCTTCGTTTATGAAGTAGGTTTGAACAACATGATTAATTTATACTTTGATCAAAATGGTTCTTATATTCATGCAGCAGAAGATTATATGGAAGAACGGCAATTCATTCCAAAATCTGAAATTTCACAGTCAATCAAAGACCTAATTTTAACAGAAGTACCCAATTCAGAAATTATCGATTTCGAAGTGGAATTTTCTCGGGTTAATGTCCCAGGAAATGACAACCAAATTTTCTTTGCTGTAATTGAAAATAATCAATCTGAACCCTTTGAGGTAGTAATCAGTGGAGATGGAGAGCGTGTCATTATTGTAATGCCTTTTGATGATGTTATTCCTTGGCGTCCAGTTGAGTTACCAGAGGTAGCGGTTGAATATCTTGCAGACAATTATATTTATGATGATGGTTATCCAATGAATTACTGGGAGGACCAGCGCCCAACTTCCGATGGAAATTCCATGGAGTTTGTCGCATACCTGGAAGACGGCAGAGAAGTAATCTTTAATGAGGATGGATCCTACAATAGGGAATTCGATCCCTGGGATATCGAGGAAGATGCAAAATTATCATTCAATGCTCGTCGTTCTGCATGGGGTGATGATTTATCCTCAAGTAATTTCAACGAAGTTTCAACTGGAGGAAATAACCCGGCTTATGTACACATCGAGAAATTAGACCTTAGCCAGGATTACAGTGATGAAGAGGGGGAAGATAACCATGCTGAAGATGGGTATGAAGAGGGGGAGGATAACCATGCTGAAGATGGGTATGAAGATGAGGATTTCCACCACTTTGGTGATCAAAACTGGGACGATCTAGTCTATCGTATATCACTCGTAAATTCTGCGCTTGATGAGGATGCCAATCTTTCTGTGTCCGATTTAGAACTTGGATCTACTGAAATCCCAGCAGGTACATCTCTCAAGCTCACATTTACATATGAAATGGGAGAACCGCGCTACATTTTGGTAAGCGGTGCAAATATTCGTGGTTTTAAGAGGACATGGCCCGAGTGGGACCGTCCGGGGACCTTTACAATATTAGCTGAAACTGTGGATGCAGTTTCCACAACTGATGGAGATCTCGAATCCACTTTCGGTATGGTCGTGGTAATGGGAGGAGAGCGTTTCTACAACGGTGCCATCTTTCAGGCAAATGTGCCTGTTTTGGATTTGATGCCATCCCAAGAGATTTCACCCTATGATCAAGTGGCCGCTTTCTCCCTAGGATCATCAACTACTGCTGATGCAAATATCTCTGCCTTTTTGCCCAGAGATTTATTGGAGTGGAATTTTGGAATCTCTGAACCTCACCGTGTGAAAGCTGGCATTATGGATGATAACGGATCCTTGTTGTTCATTAACGGTAGTGGAGCGGATGATGAAGGTGCACAATTTACCGGGGGCGGATTTGCCAGAATTATGCACAAGGGGCATGAGCCAGATTTTGAAATTTATCATTCAGACGGTGGTACAGAAGAGTACAAACTGGGAGACCATGAGTCAGACGAGGGTTTTATTGATGAGGTGGAGTTAATCGAAGATGATGTGGTTAAATCAAGGTTTGATTTTAATGCAGATGGATTTGGCGACTCACTTTTGGAGGTACGCTTCTATGCTGATGCTTTTCCTGGTGAAGTAGGCTTTGGTGATCCGTATGAAGATCCGTACAAAGATCTGAACAAGGATAATATGGGGAAAATTTCCGGATCCGTTTTGGATGAGAATAATAATTCTATACCGGATTTTGGATTGTGGTTTTTCCAGGCACCAGAGGGAATAGATGGGCCATGGGATCCTGCTTTCTTCTTGTTGGATATTAATCATAGCGATGGTTCTTATGAAGCATATCTTCCTGCTGGAGAATACTATGTGGAAGCATGGGGATTTGATCCAAACTCCAGCACACCCTACATACCTCAAGTTTCCTCTGATGCTATTACAATTGAAGATGCCGACAGTAATGAAACTTATGACTTTAATCTGGAAGCGGATTTTGTGGTATCCCACGAATATGCTGAGATTTCTTCTTCTATTTCAGTAACAGGGCACAACGAAGGAGATCCACTCGACATATCAATTGAGCTCTATCCAGTGAATGATTCCAATGAGAGACAAACTGACTATCCTGTTTCCTGGTTGTGGGTCGAGCCAGATGGACAATTAAGCGGAGAAGCTCCTGAGGGTCGTTATGAAGTGGTCTTGTTTTCTTACGATAATTCTATCCAGCTAGATGGAGCTGTAGACTCTTGGATAGTTGTGGCTAACCAGCTTAATTCATTCCCCGAACTGCAAGCATCCAAGAGCCAACCCTTAAGCGTAAGCGGTGTAATTTATGATGCAGATACTAGCGCAGGTATATGGGCAGAAGTCGTTTTTGTGGACATTAATGACCCAGAGAGAGAATTCTGGCCAATGTGGGAACCTGTTGAGGTTGAAGATCCAAATTCATATGTTGAAGGATCTTATTCGGTAAAAATTCCATCAGGGGATTATAAGATTAAAGCGATGCGTTGGGATGGTCTTTATCAGTCGGAATATTACACAACAGACGGGGTCGGAACAACTGACTTTGGCTCGGCAGCAGTTGTTAATGTGAATTCGGACAAAACAGGAATTGATTTCCGGCTCAATGGTGCTCCATCTGCTGAGGTTGAATTACGGATTGTTGATTCTAATACTTCCGTTCCAGTAGAATTTGCTTGGTTTGCATTTTTTGATGCAGATGATGAGTATGGACCAGTTGTTTATCCCCATGTTCATGAAGTGGATGGCAATTATTCGCTAAAATTGCCAGGTGGTTCCTACAAGGTAATGGTTGAGGCGGGTGGATATGAGCCAAAGTATCTTGTTTCCGATGCCAGTGGAAATGCTGAATGGGATTCTGCAGACTGGGCATCTGGTGCAACTATCGATCTTACTGATGGAAATACAACTTCATTGCCGCTCGCAGAATTAGTCGCCTTTGCACAAGATGATCATGAAAGGTATGATTTTGAATGGTTTGACGAAGAGGATAATTTCGTTGGTGGTTCAGTATCTGGTTCTGTTGTCACGAATAAAGGAAATGCTGTACCCAAAGCACGAATCATTGCTCATACGGACGACTACCTTTTCTGGTTCGATCACTTTGAAACAAAAGTAGACGGCTCCTATGAGTTGACCAACCTGCCAGCTGGAGACTGGATTGTTTTTGCAGAGCCACCCTTTGAGTCAGAAGAGTATTTAGGATACCGGTCATCATTGCCTAATTGGGACGCTCCAATTGCTATTGAGGAGAATTCCACAAGTGGAGTAAAATTAACTCTCCAAGGTTCAAACATTTCCGGTCGTATCATGTACCCCAAAAAAGATGAAAATGGCAGGGTTAAACTGACTGGACTCAGGGAGGCATTTTTATGGGCATTCCAAGATGAAAATCAGACAGGTGAGCCCAATTATAATTATGAGGAAGGGGAGGAGTTTGTTTTTAATGAAGCCTACGGTGAGACCAACGAAGATGGATTTTTCTCTCTTTATCTACCCGAAGCTGGTAAATATTCAATGCGTGTGGAAGTGCCCGGTATGTTGGCCAATCTAGCATTAGAACCCATTCATTTTGATTTAAAAAACCCAGGTAAGGAAATGCGTCTGGGCAATGCGATTCGAATTGATTGGTCAAAGGCTGAAGTTCGTGGCGTGACCTCATTTAAACTCGAAAGAAAGGCGAGTACGGAGATTATTTATTCAACAGTGGATGATAACATTTCCGGCACACTTAAATCGTTTGTCGATCATACAGTTTCTCCTGGAGTATCCTATGAATTTAAGGTTACTGCCACTACCAGCACGGGTACTCAGGCACTTGCAGACAATGCATTTAAGGTTTCCAAACCTTTCATTTATTTAGCCCCTCCCAGCAAAACAATAAGCGGTAAGGTGCGTGATGATCTAAATGCGACAGTTGCGGATGCGGAAGTTGTCGCTTGGCGGGTTGATGGAGAAGGTTGGGCAAGTGCAATCACAGATAAATCTGGAAACTACGAACTTAATGTAGGAGCAGGCAAATGGGAGATTACTGTTTATCGTCCATACGATAAAAATGTTAATTGGACCTATGAAAAAGCACCGAAGACCACAAGTTTTGCAAACAATGCAAACAAGACAGTAAAGACAGTTAATTTTACTGTTGAGCGGATGGGTGATGGAAAGGTTTCCGGTACAATTCAAATACCTGCAGGAAAGTCAGGTTCGGTTTCATCAATTTGGATAGATGTATTCAGCCCTGATGGTATTGGAAACTGGGCTAATCCAGAAACCAATGGTTCCTTCTCCATTCCTCTAAAACCCGGTGAGTACGAGCTTTCTGTATGGCTCGACCCCGAGGAATTCCAGGGGTATGGTAGTCCGCAACCGCAATTCATTCGTGTTGGTAAAACTGAAGTCAGTGTAGGAACTATAGCTTTGGCTGAGTTTAATTCTACCATTTCTGGTGTTATTGCCACAACAAATGGTAGTACACTTGGGAATGCCGAAGTCTGGGCATGGAGCGAAAGTGGCGGATGGACGAGTGATGTAACCGGTCCAAACGGTACTTACGAATTAAAGGTTGCTCCTGGTCGCTGGGAAATTGGTTTTAACCCACCTGTCCCAGCCGATGGTTCTGAGTCTCCTTATCTATTAGAACCTCCAAAGAGGGTAAAAGTTGGTGAAGGTGCAAAGACCTTGAATTTCACAGTTCGCAAAGCAGCATCCAAGGTGGAAGGTGTAGTTTATGGTCCCAGTGGTGCACCGGTTGCTGATTTGAATGCCTGGGCATATGCTCGCGAGAGTAATGACGGGAATGATTCCGAAGAGTTTTTCGAAGTGTTAGCAGAGGTTCCACTTTCTCCTAGAGGAACCTTTTCATTCCCTGGTCTGCCAGGAACTTACATTGTTGGATTATGGTTACCTCCTGGTAGTGATTATGCATTACCCAATGAACAAGAACTCACATTATCTGATAGTGGAGTTATTACAGATATTAATGGCTCAAACTTACAGAAAATTGAGTTTAATTTGGATAAAGTTGATTCTTATGTTTCAGGAAATATAATTGATAAAGATACTAATGATTCAATCACAGGTCTTGTTGGCGAAGTTTATGCCATGCGAATTGATGGAGATGGTTGGCAATATACTGAAATTGAGACAAACGGTACCTATTCCATGTTATTACCCCCTGGAAAGTGGTTAATAGAATACTATCTTGAGTACGATGAGCAGGACCGAAAATATCCACAACAGAGTGCCACTCCTCTTGAAGTAATTGTCGGACAAGGTGAGACTGCTCAGTCTAACTTTGTGATATCAGCAGCAGCAGCATCGATCTCTGGTTCGGTCGTTTACGAGTCGAATAGTTCTACGGTTTCAGAGTCTTCCCTTTATGTCTGGGCATATCGTGAAGAAACCAGTTCACTCCCTGAATATTGGAATGAGGTTGAAACAGATGAAAATGGATCCTTTTCCATCTCAGTATTACAGGGTGGTAAATATGAAGTAGGTGCGATTTTGTCCTATGACTTAAGAGAGGCAGGGTATCTAGAACCAGCAGTGCAGATGATCAAATTGACTACCTCAACCAAGACTGGGGTCGAATTTCGTCTGGCTCAACCTGCTCAAAATAATTACCTAAGTGGTACTGTACTGGATGAGGATGGGGAAGCACTAGCTGGAGCTTATGTTTATGCATGGACCTTTGACGGTAGAGAAATTTCTGCATATGCAGATTCAAACGGAGACTTCAATATTACTGCTCCAAATGGTGCTCTTTGGAAGCTTGGAGCAGAATATAGTGAGTTTGACAGTAATGATACTGAAATTCTCTATTTTTCTGAAAACGAAGTGGATGGAGATTTAAGGCGAGATGATTATGCATCGAACATATCCGTTGTTCTCAAGCGCCCAGAGTTCGAAGTTCCCGATGGGATAAGTATCACTTTTGATCCAAGTAAGGATTTTGTGACCACCCTTCCTGATGGTACCGAGATTACCATACCTGGAGGTGCAGCCAATGTTGCTTCAACCGTAGAGACAATTCGCTTGGTTGTTACTCCAACCGCAAAGGGTTTAGATAAGAGCGGAACCGAAAAGCCAGCAGACTACGCTTACTCAATGGAATTATTCGATGATAAGGGTAAAGAAATCGAAGGTAATTTTAAAAAGGATGTAGTTATCCGTATTCCTGTAGATATCGATTCCTTCCGAAGTAAAGGAATTGATCTCGATACCCTTGAAGGTATGTATTATTCCCCAACAAAGAACGCTTGGGCAAAAGCAAAGACCAGTACTTTTGACCGAAATAGCAGTAAATTAACCATGACCACCGACCACTTCACGGTTAATTCGTTAGTTGGTCAAACTGCTCAGTCCGATCTGGTTGAAGATGTAAATACATCCAGTCTTGCCGGATATGACAATTGGTATCAATCTGATTGGTTGGGCAACTTTTATGATGCCTCTGCTGAAAAGCCAGACTGGGTATTTCATGTCGAGCAAAAGCTCGGATGGATGTGGGTAAAGACTGATGCCGCTGGAAACTATTGGTTCTATCACACCGATCGTGGATGGCTTTGGACAGGATCTGAATATTTTGTCAATGGGGATGATTCTAAATCTCACTTCTATTCATTTACCTTGGGTAGATGGCTTTACTTTCACTCAACAAACGGATTTTATGACTACGAATCCAACGGTGGTTCATATCTGGATTAATTTAATCACTTGCTTAATAAATTTTTAATATGCACTTTAATGTCAAAGCCATGAAACTGATATCCTCCACCCTTGCAGCCTTTTTGATGTATTCGACCTTGTATGCGTTCCAGACTTATGATCAAAATTTAGCCTACACGCATCCAGCCATTGTAGTCAAAGATGGCGTCAGCTATACTAGTACACGGGATGTTTCTGCTGGTACTCCATTTTCAACGGATGACTGGACCCCTCTCCTTGATACTGCGCCAACTGAAGACCCTGGTGATGCGCCCACAACAGAACCAGACGATTCAAATTTTTCGAATTTAAATCCACCTGAAGATACTGGCTTAGATCTAGACACTGATGCTAGGTTAATTAACATTTCAACAAGGGGCTTTGTGGGTACTTCTGACAATCAAGAGTTGGTTGGCGGTTTTGTTCTTAAGGGAGCACCAGGTGGCAGTAAGACTATTCTTGTTAAAGGTGTAGCCCAATATATGGTCGGTGCAGATGGGCTCACTAGTTCTGACCTGTTGGATAATCCCAAATTACAATTACAAGATGCATTTGGAAAAGTTGTAGCTATTAATGATGACTGGAAAACGACACAGGATTTATCTTCCATAGCTTCTGATGACCAATCTACATTCGCTACAAGTTATTCCGCATCTACTTTACAGGGTTCTGATTATGATGCGTACCGAAATGAGCTAAATTCTCATGATGGTGCTGCAGCCATGCTTATAACCGTTCCACTACTTACTTCACAACAAGCATCCGATTTGTTTGGAAATGCTGCCTATGCTGGCTACAATCTCTTTACTGCAGTTGTATCTAGTTCTTCTGGGGCATCTGGAATCGCACAAGTTGCAATTGAAGATCTAGACCGGTCAGGTGATTACAATTCAACTGCAAAACTTGTTAATATTTCAACCCGAGGATATGTTGGATCATCTTCAAATCAAAAATTAGTTGGTGGATTTGTTATAATGGGCGATGCAGGGAAAGCCAAAAAGCTCTTAGCTAAAGGTTCAGCTCAATATATGTTGGGTGCTGATGGCCTGACAAGTTCAGATCTCTTAACAGACCCCAATCTAAAATTGCAGGATATTGTTGGAAATGCAGTTTCTCGTAATGATAATTGGGGTGCCGCAGGTAGCTTAGAATCTGATGATACTGAGTCTATATTTAGCACAAGTTATGATGTTAGTGGTCTTGCTGGATCTGATTATGATTTGTACCGTAATGAATTGAATAATCATAATAATGCCTCTGCAATGTTGATCAATTTGCCTCTTATGACAAGTGATCAAGCCCAAAGCTTAGCTGGTAATTCTGCGTATGCTGGTTATGCCCTTTATACCGCAATTGTGAGTGGTAATGGATCAGAAGTAGGAGTTGCTCAGGTTACGATCGAAGATTTAGACAGAGAATAATTATTTAATCTGGGCGAAGTGCCCTAGCAATCCCTTCTTGAATCCAGTTGTTGAAGTATCGTCTTTATCCAAGACATATCCTTTATCTAAAAGAAGGCTTAAAACTTTTTGGAATGCACTTTTAAATAAGCGATCCCTCCAAGGTTTTAGAGCACTTGAAAATATTTCATTTAGTGTATTCAGGGGTGATGTCGTTGGGATTATTGGACTTAATGGAGCCGGTAAAACTACTCTTTTGCAAATTATTTCTGGAACACTACTTCCATCTAGCGGAAATGTTTCAAAGACTGGCAAACTAGCTGCAGTACTTGAACTTGGAAGTGGTTTTGATGCCAACTTTTCGGGTAAAGAAAATACTAGGATATACTTGAGTTCTCTTGGTGTTTCTAAATCTGATATTGAGGAGAAGATTCAAGATATTATAAATTTTGCCGAGATAAATGAATTTGCTGATGCTCCTGTTAGAACTTATTCATCGGGAATGATCGCAAGATTAGCATTTTCCGCTGCGGTGTCTGTAGATCCTGAAATATTAATTCTAGACGAAGTTTTTGCAGTTGGAGACCAAGCATTCTCAAGGAAATCGTTTAAAAAAATAAAAGAATTTATTCAACAAGGAAAGACAGTGTTCTTGTGTTCGCATTCTGTTTATCACATTCAGATGGTGTGTAATAAAACTTTATATTTAAAACAGGGAAAACTTAGTTTTTTTGGTTATACAAAAGATGCATTAGTTAAATATGAAAATGATTTAGAGCAGAATCCAAAGGACTTAGAAAATAAGCATGAACTTGATTCCATCTCAAAGGAAAAAAGGAACAGCGTCGGTTTCAGAAAAGTTACATTGATGAAAAATGATATTCCCCTTGTTGATTTAGATGATCAAAGCAGGGTGTTTCAATCAGGCATCGATACTTTTAACTTAGAATTTTACTTTGAATATGATTTTCAAAAAGAACCACCTAAATTGGGTGTTGTGATTCATGATATGAATCGGCGCCCAATTACATGTGCAGGGTCTCATTTCGATAAATTTGTTTATAAAAGGCCACATAACGCAGAAAAGGCGGTTAAGGTTTCTTTTCCTAAAATTAATTTGCTCAAGGGTGATTATGAAATTGATGTGTTTCTTCTTTGTGAGAACGGTTTTTTATTATTGGATCATTGGACACTCTCTCCTCATATTAGAATTACACAAGTATCTAATGAAGTTGGTCTATTTTCAATAGACCATCTCTGGCATGATTTAAATGTGTGAAAAACAAAAGTAATTTTGTTCGATTATCATTTCAAATAGAATACTGGATTATAGAGTTAATTACTCGTCTTCCCTTTTCCAGTGTTTTGAGATTTCTATTTATTATTCGTGGAGTAATAAATTATATTTTTAACAGAGACTGGAGAATTTTATTAGATTCCAGCCTTTCTGTTAGAAAACAGACTGCAAAAGTTTTCAATGTTCCTCAATTAAGTTGGGATTCTCTTTCAAGATTTGTCAGTTACTCGATTGAAGAACTCGAAATAATGTCTCTAAGAAGGTCCATGAAGAGTATAGAGCAACTTTCACTTATGGAAAAAATATGTGCAAAGAAAATTCTAGAAGAAACCAATATTTTTGGTGAAAAAAAGGGATTAGTCATGCTCTCATTACATTATGGTTCCTTTTCATTGGGAATTTTAGCATTAAGAAGCCTCGGAATGCCAGTTTATGTCTTGGGTTCAAACATAGTAAAATCATCTTTGCTGCCTATTTCTTTACAGCGTTTCTTCGAAATTAAGTACAATATAATGAACAATTTTTTAAATGGGGGGTGCGTTTTATTTTTAGAAGAACATAAAAAACAGTTTTTTTCCGAATTAAAGAAGGGTGCTATCGGAGTAGCACTGTGTGACCTATTAGCTGGTGAAAGAAACAGCAGTCTGAGCGTCAGCTATTTTGGACAGTTTGGAGAAATACAAGCAGGAGTTGCTCATTATGCTTACAAAAATAATTATCCAATCGGATTCTTTTTGTGTAGAAGATTGTGGACGGGAGAGGTCTTTTTTGACTTAAAAATTAATCTAGAGAACAGCAATGAATTATCTGAAATAGTCCAAAATCTTTTCGATAAATTACAAGATGGAAAACAGTTTCCTCAAAAACATTGGCTTATAGCGGACAGTTTTTTAGTTTGTAACGATAAATGATGGAGCTTCCTTCAATAGATTATTGTCCCAAATTTCTTACTAATATTGAGAGTTGGCACGGACATGTTTTTTTTGTTCGTGACTTAATCCATTATATGAAGCCATCGACAATTGTAGAGCTTGGTGTTCATAAAGGCGACTCTCTATTTTCGATGGCTGAATCATGTTCTGAATCTAATTTAAAAACCAGATTATATGGTATTGATCATTGGCAGGGAGATACGCAAGCCGGTCATGTTGATGATGAAATCTATGATTATGTCAAAGGTGTAAGTAATAAGCACTTTAACCAAGTCAAACTTATCCAAAGTAGCTTCAATGATGCTACAGAGTTTTTTAAAAAAAGTACTATAGACATTTTACACATTGATGGGTTTCACACTTATGAAGCGTCCAAAAATGATTTTGTTCGTTGGCTACCAAAGGTTAAAAGTAATGGCATAATTCTCATACATGATATCGCTTCAGAAAATGAAAATTTTGGCGTAGTAGAACTTTGGAAGGAAATTAGAAATTCTTACACAGCCATAGAGTTTGAACATTCCCAAGGTCTTGGGGTCATGTTTAATCGTGAATTTTCCCCAGAAAATGCCTACATGAGAAGAATTTTAGATTCTGACTTTCAAGACTCTCTTAACATTTACTATTCGCTTTGCTCTACTTCATTAAGATTAAATAAACTATCTAATGAAGCATCCTATCCTTATGAACGGCAGATGTTTGGGTCCGAGTCGTTGAATGTGAAGAAAGCTGTTTTAGAACAAAAAAAGCTCATTTCTATGCCAAAGTTTACAAAGCAATTAATTGAGTTGTGGCAAAAGTTCTAAAAGCACTCGTCTTTTGCTCGGATAAAATTCCCTCCAAGGGGAATTCAACAAGTGGTGGAGGGATCAGAAGTTTCCAGATAATGAAACTGCTCAGTTCGTTGGACATTCAGGTTTCTTTCGTTGTTCCCGAGGGTTCAAAATATAAGTACGATTCCTCCTCATTCGAATTTTTGGGCTTTTATAATTTGGTAAACCAAACCGAATTTATCGGTGGTCAAGTTTACGATATGGTATGGTGGTGCAATCCTGGCACCATAGATAGCAAGTGGTGCAAGAAAAATCCGGGAATTCTCAAATGCGTTGATTTTCACGGCCCAATTAATTTAGAGACAATTTTTATTACGGGAGAGTCCTTGGGGCTTGCATCCAATAGAATTGCTGAAAATTTACATTCTATTGATTTTTTCACATTTGTTTCCGAAGAGCAAAAAAGTTACTGGATGGGTTTGCTAAGTTGTGCAGGAGTCAACCCAACTAATCTTAGCACTGCTATTGTAAATCTTGCGCTACAATTTCAGGAAGCTCACTATTCGGTTAAATCAAAAGTGAGATTTGCTTTTGTCGGAGGATGGCATCCTTGGTTATTCGATGAGAAAATGCTCTTAGAAATTGCTGATGTTATTGTATCGGAACCAAACGCGGAACTTCATTTCTTGGGTGGTGCTCATAAATTTTGCGAAGACAAGTATAGTGAATTTGAGCAATCTTTAAGAAAATTGAACTCAGTTTATTTTCACGGATTTTTGCCCTATGAAGAATTTCATTCATTTATGAGCCAATCTTCCTGTGCCCTTGATTTGTTTAGTAAAACTTATGAGCGCAAACTAGCCTTATCGACCCGCACGGTTGAATTTCTTAGTCAGGGCATACCAGTCATTCATCCTAAATGGAGCAGTTTGGCAAAGATCATCGAAAAAGCGGACTGTGGTTTTGTCTACAACAACAGCAAAGATGTCTGTGAAATGATTCGCCTTATTTCGAAATGTCCTGAAAAGTTGAAAGTTGTTTCTGCAAACTCATCTAAAGCAATATATGAAGACTTTAATTTTGAGAAGGCTCGTCTTTCTCTAAAGTTTGCATTATCAAGTTCAGTTCCCGAGATAAGCACTTACTGTAGACCACTTGAGCCAACCCGATATATGTTGTCAGCAAAATTGCCAAAAGTCCTGTGCGTAACATTCATTCCTGAAGGAGAACCTCTTCGTACGCTGAGGGTTGAAGCTATTTTGTACGACCTGTACAAGTCGGGATTAATTATGGGGTTTGGAATTCTGAGCGGTGGATGCTTAAAGGTCGTAGGGTCCGTTGATAGCTTCGATGTCGTGTACTTACAA
The DNA here is from genome assembly GCA_900299365.1 of Opitutales bacterium. Lineage (GTDB taxonomy): Bacteria > Verrucomicrobiota > Verrucomicrobiia > Opitutales > Seribacteraceae > Chordibacter. The sequence continues at coordinate 7,915 of OMJS01000225.1, read as the reverse complement.
CGCGAAGGAACCGACAATCCACAAATTCGTTCCAAAATTTTCCGCGACAAATTCATACTCGATATAGATGACCTTCTCTTTGCAAATGCTACCCATAGGGAAGCGGACTTTATGAGATGGAAGAACTTGCACTTTGAGCAGACACAAGAATTAGTCGATAAGTGTTTTTTACTCTCAGTTACATCGGCCAGACTCTCTAATCTGATTCAGGAATATACGGGAATAGATTGCCTGAAAAAATTTAGAGTTACGCCCAATTGCATCACTTTTCCCTCGAATACCCCCCAATTCCGCGAAGGAAAAGCCGAAGCACTGATTTGGACTTCCAGTGACTTTGCGGCTTTAGGTGATTCAAGAGATGAAATTATGGAAGCCTGTGTAGCATTTTGCAGAGACAAGAACCTGCCTCTTTTTCTGTTTGGTAGATTTTCAGAAGAATTAAGTTCCAAGTTCTCACAAATCCGAAATTTTGGAATGACCAATTTTCTGGTGCACAAACAAATTCTTGATCAATTATACGGAAAGGCCATCGCGGTTGCTCCTCTTGAAACCAAGGCAGACAAGCAAACTCTCGATTTTATTTCAGGAAAATCTGATTTGAAGATGGTTGAGTATGGCGGTTTCGGAATCGAAGCGATTTATTCCAACAGTCCGCCTTATGCGGAGAGTGATCTAATGAGCAGACATTTGGTGGAAAATAATTTTGAGGAATGGAAAACTTCACTGGAATCTGCATACGAGCGACCTGCTATTCCAACTGAGACAATTCTTGGTATCAAAGAGAAAAGAAATGCCTCCACAGTTTCCGTTCAAACCTGGTTACAAATCTTTCTTGAATCTCAAAGAAACGAGCCAATCTCAGTTTCTGATATTGAATCTCTTTCAAAAAAGCATTCAGATAAACCATTGATCAAAGTTCTTTGGTCCAAATGCGTACCAAAGTCTGTAAGAAGAAAACTAGACCCTGTTCTTGAACCAATTTTCGGGTAAGACATCGTGAATAATGAGAAAATTTTAGTAACTGGAGCCGCAGGTTTTATGGGTTCACATATTTGCGACGCATTGATTAATGAAAACCTACAGGTTGTAGGTATTGACGACCTATCAGGTGGCTTTTTGGAAAATGTAAATGAAAAGGTGGAGTTTGTGAAATGCGATATTTCCGATCAAGAATCGGTCCAAAATCTATGGGTAAGCAAAGGTCCTTTCCATCGAGTGTTTCATCTCGCTGCGTATGCCGCGGAGGGATTGTCTCATTTCATTAGACGCTTTAACTACAATAATAATCTCATCGGCTCAATAAATTTAATAAATGCAGCAGTGAAGTCTGAAACCTGTGAATGCTTCGTCTTCACTTCTTCAATTGCCGCTTACGGAGAGCAGAATCCACCTTTGCTTGAGTCAACCATACCGTTACCTGCGGACCCTTATGGAATAGCAAAATATGCAGTTGAACTAGACTTAAAGTCAGCTCATGAAATGTGGGGTTTGAATTCAGTGATTTTTCGACCCCACAATGTTTACGGTAAAAGACAAAATATAATGGACCCTTATCGTAATGTGGTCGGGATTTTCATGCGATGCGCCATCGAAGGAAAATCATTCCCCATATTTGGTGATGGGCTGCAATCAAGGGCATTCTCGTATGTTGAAGATCTAGCTCCTGTAATTACTGATTCCGCCTTTAGAACTGATTGCTTTAACGAAACCTTTAATGTTGGGTCTGATGAAGTGAGTACGGTTAAGCAATTAGCGGAATTGATTTCAAAAGAATTCAACATTGAATTAAAAATAAATTGGTTAGAGGAAAGGGTGGAAGCTAAGCACGCATACTCTGATCACTCAAAATTACGTAAATTTTTCCCAGATTTACAAAATACTCCCCTAGACAAAGGTATTTCCCTTATGTCTAAATGGGTACAAGATACTGGTCTTTGGGAAGCTTCTCATCCCGAAAAGGTTGAGATAGAGAAAAGTTTGCCGGATAGTTGGCGTAAAATCATTTCGGGAAATTAGGGTAATTATTTTTATAGAGAAGAAATTAAACTTACTGTTTATTATTTATAACTCTCAAAACTCTCCACTACGAACAACCTGATACCCATTTTCGTGTGGATAAAATTGAAATACTGGCACACAAATGTTGCAAAAGCCATTTTTAGCAATTTCTCTACACAAAATGTTGATGCAATATCATCCAATAGTTACAGAAGTTTAATGATAACTTTATTGGGTGCGAAGGGCTATGTTGGTAAGACTATGGCTAATGTCTTTAAGCATAATGAAATCTCCTTTGCTTCCCTTTCGAGAGTAGATTTGGATTACTACAATGTCGAAAGACTGAGAAGTTATTTAGCATCCAACTCATCCAAGTTTTTGATTAACTGTGCCGGCTTTACCGGGAAGCCCAATGTGGATGCGTGTGAATTAGCCAAGTACGAATGTTTGCAGGGAAACGCTGTATTACCTGGAATCATTCGAGAGGCATGCGAGGATTTAAAAATACCTTGGGGTCATGTTTCAAGTGGATGTATTTATTCAGGTAGAAGATCGGATGGAAGGGGGTGGACAGAAGAAGATGAACCAAACTTTTCGTTTCGTTCACCTCCATGTAGTTTTTACAGTGGGACTAAAGCACTTGGTGAAGAGGTTTTGGTAGGTGCTGAAAACTGTTATGTATGGCGATTAAGAATTCCTTTTAACCATCAGCCAAGCCCGAAAAATTATCTTCATAAACTGCTCAATTACGAGAATCTAATTGAAGTAGAGAACTCGGTTTCTCACTTAGAGGAATTTTGCCACAAGTGTATCGATTGCTTTACCAAGGATATTGAACCAGGTGTTTACAATATAACCAATTCTGGTTCCATTACTACTAGACAAGTGACGGAATTGATGATTAAAGAGAGTTTGACGGATAAAAAGTTTAATTTCTTCAAAACTGAATTGGAGTTTATGAAAAAAGCTGCCAAAACCCCCCGTTCGAGTTGCGTTCTTGATACAAAAAAGGCAGAAAAAGCAGGGATTGGGATGAGACCTGTGGAAGAGGCTATGATTGACTCGATTCGTAAGATGAGTCACTCAGTTTGAATATGAAAGCGATTTTGGTAACAGGGGGACTCGGTTTTATCGGGTCCAACTTCATTCGTCTGCTTTTGGAACAAACCAATTGCGAAAAAGTAATCAATTTGGACAAACAAACCTATGCTGGGAATCCAGAAAATTTAGAAGATTTTGAGAGCAATTCAAGGTATGTTTTCTGCAAAGGAGACATTTGCGATGCAAAATTAGTTTCCTTTACACTTTCTAAGTATCAACCCGATGCGTTAGTCAATTTTGCGGCCGAAAGCCATGTGGACCGATCGATTGATGGTCCTGAGCCCTTTGTACAAACCAATGTGGTCGGGACCCTGCGATTATTGGAATCTTTCAAAGCATATCATAACTCGGTATCGGATGACCGAAGGTCAGATCTTCGTTTTTTGCATGTGTCCACCGATGAGGTTTATGGTTCATTGAGTGCAGATGATCCTGCATTTTCTGAATCCACATCTTATTCTCCCAATAGCCCATACTCTGCATCGAAAGCAGGGGCGGATCACCTAGTCCGTGCCTATCATCATACCTTTGGTTTACCAGTTCTAACAACGAACTGTTCCAATAATTACGGACCTTATCAGTTTCCGGAAAAATTAATCCCCCTCATAATTTTAAATGCGTGCGATGGTAAAAAACTTCCAATCTATGGAGATGGTGCAAATATTCGGGATTGGTTACATGTGGAAGATCACTGTTCAGCTATTTGGGAGGTTCTTAATCGCGGACGGGTAGGGGAGAACTACTGTATTGGCGGTAATTCCGAGAAAACGAATCTTGAAGTGGTGGATACTATTTGTGCCGTGCTTGATCAGTTGAAGCCGCATGGTTCTCCTCATCAAAAGCTCAAGACTTTTGTGAAGGATCGCCCCGGACATGATCGGAGATATGCCATTGATGGATCCAAAATAAAATCTGAGCTTGGTTGGACACCCGAATACAGCTTTGATACAGGAATAAGAAAGACAATCCAATGGTATCTTGATAATTCCCATTGGTGCGAGAATGTAACAAGCGGTAAATATCAACGGGAAAGACTTGGTACAGCATGAAAAAGCGTAAAGGAATTGTACTGGCAGGCGGATCTGGCACCCGTCTTTATCCATTGACCATGGCCGTGAGTAAGCAGTTGATGCCTGTCTACGATAAACCGATGGTTTATTATCCGATATCCATTCTCATGCTCGCTGGAATTAAAGAAATTTTGATTATTTCGACTCCTCGGGACTTACCAATGTTTAAGGAATTATTGGGTGATGGTTCACGCTTTGGGGTATCTTTTTCTTTTGCTGAACAACCCAGCCCTGACGGGTTAGCTCAGGCACTGATCATTGCAGAAGAATTTTTAGATGGTGCTCCATCGACCCTTATCCTAGGAGATAATATTTTCTACAGTAATGAATTGGAGCAAATTCTCGCTGAAGCAGATAATCGTCCAAGCGGTGCCACAATATTTGGCTACCATGTAGCCGACCCGACAAGCTATGGAGTAGTCGAATTTAATCAGTTGGGAAAAGTAATTTCTCTCGAGGAAAAACCATCTGATCCAAAATCAAATTATGCCGTTCCTGGTTTATACTTTTATGATGAACAGGCACCAGTCCGTGCCAAGGCACTCCAACCATCTCCCCGTGGTGAATTGGAAATCACAGATTTAAACCGTGTATATCTGGATGCCAATGAACTTTCCGTGGAAGTGATGGGAAGAGGAACCGCTTGGCTGGATACAGGTAGCCATGATAGCTTGGCCTCTGCTACCGATTTTGTTAAAGTGATAGAAAGGCGACAAGGACTCAAGATCGCTTGTTTAGAGGAAATTGGGTTTTATAAAAGTTGGTTGAGTCTCGACGAACTTGAGAAGGCTGCCGAAATGCATGGTTCTTCTACTTACGGTAAATATTTAACCGATTTGCATTCGAGGAAATCAAAATAAATAAAAACATATCAACGCATCATGATGCGTTGATGAATAAACTTGCGCCTCCTGAGTGATTTTGATTCGATGTTGGGATGTCGAAATCATTTATCTTTTCTTCTGAATCAGTGGGCGAAGGACATCCGGACAAAGTGTCAGACTCTATTTCTGACAGTGTTTTAGACGCCTGCCTAGAGCAGGATCCACATAGCCGAGTAGCTTGTGAGACTCTGGTTAAAAGCAATTGCGTCACCATAGCGGGTGAAATTACTACTGATGCAAAATTTGATTATGAAAATGTCGTTCGTGAAGCGATTCGGAAGATTGGATATACCAATGATGATGATATTTTTCATGCTGACCAAGTGTTCATCACAAATCAGCTGACTGCCCAATCTCGGGATATTGGTCAAGGGGTAGATGCTGCTGCTGCCGAGGGTAAAGCTACAACTGAGCAGGGTGCTGGTGACCAAGGAATCATGTTTGGTTATGCTTGCAATGAGACCGAGGAACTGATGCCTGCCCCAGTTATGTTTGCACATCGTATTTTACGCAGAATGGCGGAAATTCGCCATTCTGGTGAAGAGGCTCCTTGGTTGCGACCGGACTGCAAATCTCAGGTCGCATTGCAATATGAGGACGGCAAAATGGTGGGTATTAAAAATGTTGTTGTTTCGACCCAACATGCTGCAGATGCATCCAACGAAACGATTCGTCAATTTATAACAGAGGAAGTGGTTAAGCCCTCTCTACCCGAAGAGTTACTTTCATCTGAAACCGAATACTTGATTAATCCTACCGGTCGATTTGTAATAGGTGGGCCACAGGGTGACTCTGGATTAACTGGACGCAAAATTATTGTCGATACATATGGAGGATGGGGTAGGCATGGAGGGGGAGCTTTTTCCGGTAAGGATCCAAGTAAAGTGGATCGTTCTGCAGCTTACATGTGCAGATGGGTCGCAAAAAATGTAGTCTCTGCTGGATTGGCAGATCGTGCGGAAATCCAACTAGCCTACGCAATCGGACATCCCGAGCCGACCAGTGTCACTCTCGATTGTTTCGGAACTGAGAAAGTAGAAGAAATTAAGATTGAAAATGCGGTTCAAGAGATTTTTTCGTTTAAACCAGCCGATATTGTCAACCAGCTGAATTTACTTCGTCCAATCTATCGTGAAACCACGCATTACGGACATTTTGGAAAAGCAGGATTACCCTGGGAAGATACTAGTCTGGCAACGGATCTTAGACGAGCCGCGAGCTAATAATTAAATTATTTGTCATCCATTTTACTACAACTTTCGTTTTATAACCCATGACTATTATGACAGAAACAGCTGCACCCGCTTCCCTAGATTACAAAGTTGCCGATATTACCCTTGCCGAGTTTGGCAGAAAGGAGATCTCTATTGCCGAACATGAAATGCCTGGTCTCATGGCTACCCGTTCAAAGTACGGCCCTACCAAACCGCTTGCCGGCGTAAAGATTATGGGCTCTTTACATATGACTATTCAAACAGCCGTACTTATTGAGACTCTCGTAGAGCTTGGTGCAGATGTCCGTTGGTGTTCTTGCAATATTTTCTCAACCCAAGATCACGCGGCTGCAGCCATTGCAGCTGCTGGTATACCTGTCTTTGCATGGAAGGGTGAAACTCTTGAAGATTACTGGGATTGTACATGGAATGCTCTTACTTGGCCTGACGGTTCTGGTCCCGACCAAATCGTAGATGATGGTGGAGACGCAACCTTGCTTATCCATAAAGGGGTAGAGTTGGAGAATGGTTCTGATTGGGTGAATTCTTCATCTGACAATCACGAAGAACAAGTTGTTAAAGATCTTTTGAAAAAAATCCTTTCGGAAAAACCCGGTCACTGGGCTAATGTAGCTGAAGGTGTTGTTGGTGTATCCGAAGAAACAACAACAGGGGTGCATCGCTTAATACAAATGGAAGAGGAAGGAAAACTTTTATTCCAAGCGATCAATGTCAACGACTCTGTAACGAAGTCCAAGTTTGATAACAACTATGGATGTCGTCACTCCCTCGTCGATGGTATAAAGCGTGCCATGGATGTGATGATATCTGGTAAAGTTGCGATGATTTGTGGTTTTGGAGATGTTGGAAAAGGCTCTGCAGACTCGCTTTTCAATGAGAAAGCTCGTGTCATGGTTTCCGAAGTAGACCCCATCTGTGCATTGCAGGCTTGTATGGCCGGTTATCAAGTTACAACCGTCGAAGATGCCTTAGCTACTGCAGATATTTTTGTCACCACTACTGGTAACAAAGACATTATTACTGCTGAGCATATGAGCAAAATGAAAGACCAAGCAATTGTCTGTAATATTGGTCACTTCGATAACGAGATTCAAGTTGCAGAACTGGAAAATATGCCTGGCGTAGCAAAGGAAATTATCAAAGAAGACAGCGTCCCAGGTGGTCCTGTTAGCCGGTTTACCTTCCCTGATGGTCGCAGTATCTATCTACTTGCCGAAGGACGACTTATCAACTTAGGTTGTGCTACTGGACATCCTAGCTTTGTCATGTCCAACAGTTTTACTAACCAGACAATCGCCCAGATTGATATTCGTAATAATCCCGACCGCAAGATCGGGGTTACGAGATTAAGTAAGGAATTGGATGAGGAAGTTGCTCGTCTGCATCTAGATAAACTTGGGGCGAAATTAACAGAACTCTCTTCCGAACAAGCCGACTACATTGGTGTCCCTGTTGAAGGTCCTTACAAACCTGAGCACTACCGATACTAGATTTAGATTACTAAAGGTATAAACCAATTTACAAGAAAGCCCCCGAAATCAACGGGGGCTTTCTTTTTTGTACGATTGTTTATTTTCTGAAATTCTCTTAGTAATGAAAACAATCCCTTTCAGTTATAATTATTTAT
>OMJS01000224.1 GCA_900299365.1 Opitutales bacterium | reverse complement strand
GATGTTCGACGAGTCGAACTTACTCAAACTGTCGAGAATTAAGCCGATATGATTCCTTCCCTACAAAATGGAGTTTCTGCACTCAAATCTTTTTCTGAAGGACTTCAAGTTTTAAGTAACAACATCGCCAATGTTAATTCGTTGGGTTACAAATCATCCCGGGCGAACTACACCGACAATTTTTACATTCATCAAAGTAACCCAGGCTTTGCCGTAGATGGTGAACCGAAAAATAATACTCGGAATTATGGTTCTGGAGTTCAAGTTGGTTCTTTATCCTCTAATTTTAACCAGGGTGTAATTGAAAATACTGGTATTGATCTAGATTTTGCAATCGAAGGCGAAGCACTCCCTAATGGAGGTGGTTTTTTTGAAGTTATCGATCCTGCGACGGGTGAAATATTTTACACTAGAGCCGGTGCTTTTGAAGCTACCAACGAAGGGCTAGTTGTAACTCGGGACCAATACCGATACCAATTGACTAACACTAATGGCGAAGCTCTTAAGATAGGGCTCGAAGAGGGGGAAGATCTTTTAGCCCGACGGGTTGATATGAACGGATTAGTTAGCCTAATTGTTTCCAAAGATGGTCAGGACTCTATTCGAAATTCTGGTCAGATTAAACTCGCTAACTTTAGTGCACCTCAGTATCTCCGCAGAGTTGGTAATGGATTTTACACCAACGGTAATGGTGGTGAAAATCTCGCAGGGTTGATTGATAATGCGATTCCAGCATCTGGCTCCAACGGCAAAATCAAACAATACGCACTTGAACTTTCTAATGTAGACTTAACTAATGAATTTGCCATGATGATCAGTCACCAAAGATCATTTCAGGCAGGTTCTCGAATTGTGACCACTTCAGACGCAATTCTCACCGAAGCCGTAAACCTAAAGCGTTAACCCTTAACTTATAACTCCGAATGAGTGCAGATCAATTAGATGAATTACCCGCTAGCGAAGGGCGAAAAAATTCGGGTGGTGGGAATTTAGTTCCCGTTCTCATTGCGATTGTACTTGCGCCGGCACTAACAGTGGCCGCGATGACATTTGTGATCAAAATGAATAAACCTGAGCAGGTTATTAAAGATCAAATTATCGAAGGTGGACAACCTCTTGATATGGAGCCTTCAGGGGAAGAAAAATTTTACGAGATCAAACAACTCATCACAAACTTAGGAGGACCGATAAAGTCCAGATATATCAATCTTGAACTTCGGCTCGAAGGACTTGCCGGTGACTTTGAAAAAGTCTTAGAAATGAATGAGCATCGCATTCGGGACAAAGCACTCTCAATTATGGGAGGATACACTTATGAAGATGCTCAACTGGATGGTTTCCAGGAGAGGGTAAGAATTGATCTCAAAAAGGCATTTTCACTTGTACTGAGAAAATATCGGGATGGAGAAAGCGATTTAATTCGTCAAATTTACTTCACTCAATTTGTTGTTCAATAACGGGCAAACTGCTAGCATAAATTATGGCTGATACTGATAGTTTTGAGGACGAAAGTTTTGACCTCGATGAGATAGAGGGCGGTTCTGCTGGTGGTCAGTATGTCTTTCTTCACGATGGTACGAAAATCAGCGATTCTTCTGATCTCAAAATAAAAAAGTACGACTTCACCAATCCAATCGTTTTATCTGAATCCGATCTGGCACTGCTTAAAACCAAATCTGAGCAGTTTGTTTATTATCTTGCAGGTCACTTATCCATGTTTCTTCGGACTGAGTTCAATCTCGAATTGGAAGAATTAAACGCAGATTTGTATAAGAGTTTCGTAACTTCAATTAATTCTCCTTCTTGCGTGACCCTCTTTAAACTTCAAGAACTCAATGGTGTAGGGTTACTTGATGTTAATTCTCATTTATCGGCAACTGTGGTTGATCGAATACTAGGGGGACGGGGATCAACTAATCCAGAGGAGCGTGGACTCACCGATATTGAAAAAGCACTCGTTGAAGACTTTAACCTCATTATTTTGGAGGAGTGGTGTAAACAGTGGGACTCAATCAAAAAACTTAATCCAGTCGTTATAGGGACTGAGACAACTGGGAAGTTTTTACAAACATCTCCACCCCATGCAATGATGTTGATTCTGAGCATGGAGGCCTCATTTGGAGATGTTTCTGGTCCTCTCCGAATTGCAGTTCCATATTATACTATGGAACCCGTTCTTAGCGGAATACTCTCGCAATCTAATGTACCTAGTAAACCCAAGACTACCTTATCTCCTAAGTGGCACGAAATATACGATGAAATACCAGTGGATATTTCGGTCGAATGGGATGCTTTCCAGCTGTCTGTCCGTGATCTTTTTAACTTGGAAGTCAATGATGTCATCGAAATGAATCCAGAAATTGTATCGAATACGAAAGTAAGGATAGAAGACCGTACATGCTTTGTTGGAGAAATTGGTTTAGAAGGCGATCAAGTAGCTTATCAGGTAAATGAATGTAAGACAGAAGGACTTAATCTCATAGGAAAATCTCATGGATAGTAAAAAAATGGATATCGTTATGGATGTAAAAGTCCAAGTCACGGTTCAGTTGGGTACTGCTCAACTTCCAATGAAAGAAATTGTTGAATTAAGCCCCGGTTCGCAAATTCAACTTAAGCAAAATGCCAAAGACCCCGTTAGTTTGTTGGTTAATGGAAAACTAATAGCTTTGGGTGAGGTGGTGGTTATAGACGATAGATTCGGTTTAAAGATAACTGAAATTGTCGATTCTATATCCTAAAATTTATATGATCTTTTCGAGGTTCCGTTTTCTAAGAGAAAATCCTTTTCATTTCGCTTAACAGATCATGGATCAACTCGGGGAATTTAGCCAAGTTTTTCGGGTCCTTGGGTTTTTGGGTGTTTTCGCATGCTTGGCTTATTTTCTAACTAAGTTTCTGAATAATCGGGACTTTTCAAAAAATACGGTTGGTGGTAAGAATGGAATTGTTTTGAGCAGTACCCGCTCGCTTGGAAACAAACAGTTTTTAGTTGTTGCTGAATACGAAAAACAGAAATTTCTGCTCGGTGTAAGCTCCGGAAGCATCAAACTCTTAGCCGAACTTAGTCCTTCCGTTGTTAGAACAAAAGATTCCTCCTCCAATCAAAAGTCTGCCTGAAATTCCGATGAAAAAGATAGCAAAATTTGGTAGAAATTGGCATTACGGATGGATTCTTTTGTTTGTCATTTTGATGTTTTCAAGTTCAGTTTGCGATGCTCAGACTACAGGAACTAATTCACCGGGATTGAGAATCGATGTAAGCGGAGCAAATGAAGAGGGAGATTTAGGTCTGGCAATTCAATTGGTTATTGCCATGACCATCCTTACCCTTGGTCCTTCAGTTATTATGATGATGACATGTTTTACCAGAATTATCATCGTCCTTGGCTTTGTCAGAAATGCGATTGGGGTAAACGCGGCACCATCCAGTCAAATCATTATTGGCTTAGGATTGTTTTTAACATTCTTCATCATGGGTCCAATATGGAACAAAATTTACGACGATGCGGTTACTCCTTACATGGAAAAAGCAATGAAGTCTTCCGAGGCCTTGGAAGTTGCCACTGCATATATGAAAGATTTTATGATGAACCAAACGAGGCAGGAAGACGCACAGTTTTTCTTAGAGATTTCTCGGCAGGGAGCGATGACCAGAGATGAATTACCTCTCAGTATAGTGGTTCCATCATTTATTCTAAGTGAACTGAGGACGGCCTTTCAAATGGGGTTTCTGATCTTTATTCCTTTTATTGTCGTGGACTTTATTGTGGCCTCCACCCTTATGTCTATGGGTATGATGATGATGCCTCCAGTGGTTATTTCTATGCCCTTCAAACTCCTCCTTTTTGTATTGGTTGATGGATGGTACCTAATCGTTCAGTCATTGGTTGAAAGTTTTAATATTTCCTAACGAAAGGGTAACTATATGACAATGGAGTTGGCAGTCGATTTAATGAGAAACCTGCTGCAGACTGGTCTTCTCATTGCCATTCCGATCCTAGGTACTGCGACGGTTGTTGGTCTTTTGGTAAGTTTCGTTCAATCAATAACTAGTTTGCAGGAACAGACTCTTACTTTTGTTCCTAAATTAATATGTGTATCTTTGGCAATCGTGTTAGCATCAAATTTTATACTTAAAACTTTGACCGATTTTTGTATCTCGATGTTCAACTTGATTCCAACAATGGCTCAGTGACCATTGAGGCCGAACAAATCGTTGTTTGGGTTTTGGTCTTACTCAGAACCGGAGCCTTTTTTTTAGGAATTCCACTTTTTGCTGGAAGACTTATACCAGTCAGGATTCGTATGGCATTTGGGCTGTTGCTTTCTTTGCTTATTAGTCCCTTTGTGCCCGCAGATTTAGTAATTTCATCTCATTATATTGGAGCAATCCTTTTATCGATGAATGAAATTTGTATAGGTTTACTTTTAGCAATGATGGTCAGAATGGTATTTTTTGCTGTGGAATTGGCTGGATATTTAATTTCCTATGAAATTGGCCTTATGGCAAGTAACAGTATTAATCCGCTCCTTGGATCCACCGATGCCACCCTGAGCAGTTTATTTTATTACTTCAGTTTACTAATATTTTTTATTGCTGGCATCCATCATGAGGTCATTAAGGCCTTTACATTAAGTTTCGAAATTTTACCGATTGGCAGTTTTTTTCTTCAGGCCAATCCGATGGTTGAATATGTAAGAGAGGTTTCCAATGTGTTTGTACTCGGTGTGTTAATGGCAGCCCCTTTTATCGCTCTAAATTTTATCGTGAATATATCCTTCGCCGTTTTAGGAAAGGCAGTACCAAAAATGAATGTTTTTCTTACCAGTTTTCCGGTCCGTATTCTGGCAGGTCTGGTGCTTTTGGTCTCATCTATTTTATTATTTTCTTCCTATGTAATAGAGCACAGTCAAAGATCTGTAAAAGTAATGCTTGATATCATTCAATCCGGGTAGAAACCTTTATTATTAATGGCTGATGTAGACAAGAGTTCAAAAACTGAACCACCCACGGAGAAGAAGTTATCGGAGGCGAGGTCGAAGGGTAACTTTGCTAAAGCTCCTGAAATTGGAATGACCGCAACTCTTCTAGCTGGGTTATTGGTCCTTTTTTTCTGGGCTCCTAGTAAGGCAGGCGAATTAATGCTCTTTACCAAATCAGTTTTTGAAAACCTCGATACCATCCAAGCAACTCAGGAGGGGATGGCCAGTACATTTGGTGATTCTTACTTAGCGATGGGCTTAATCGTTTTGCCAATGTTAGTGGGGTGTTTCTTGGCATCTTTACTGGCCGAAGGAGTCCAGACTGGTTTCAGTTTTACCCCCAAAGCAATCGAGCCCAAGTTTAGTAAAATGAACCCGATCAAGGGCGTTCAAAGAATTTGGGGATTGAAAGGGCTCAAGGCATTCTTTGTCGATTTTTTAAAGTTTTTATTTATCGGTACGGTGGTCTGGCTCACCATCCTTATTTTTCTTAAAGATCCAATTTTCTATGCCCCAATTCCCATTCAACATATTCCCGGTTTTATCTATGAATTATTATTAGTAATGTTTGCTCTTTTGGTCCTAATGCTCCTGGTTGTGGCGATCATAAATTTTATCATCAAGAAAAAAGAACATACCGATGAAATGAAGATGACCAAGCAGGAGGTCAAAGAGGAGCGAAAAAGCAAAGAAGTTTCTGAGGAAGTTAAATCGGCTCAAAGAAAAAAAGCGATGGAGATGGCAATGGGGCAAAATCTTCAGGATGTATCGACAGCAGATGTTGTGGTCACCAATCCTACTCATTATGCTGTGGCATTAAAATATGAAAAAGGCATGGATAATGCTCCTGTTGTTGTTGCGAAAGGTCATGACATGCTTGCCAGAAGGATAAAAATAATAGCAAAAGAATTCGAAGTTCCGATGGTGGAGGATAAGCCAGTTGCTCAAATGCTTTATGCTCTGGGGGTTGTGGGGCAACCAATACCTTTTCAGTTATATCAGGTAGTCGCAAAGATTTTGGCAGATGTGTACAAGAAACACGCGTATTATTTCCACCGCCTCAAAGCGAGAAGGTTACTTGCCAGAAGTAGCACCACAGTAAAGCTTGCTTAATGGATACATTGCGAAAATTTCTTCCTTTTTTTTCCCGTTTTAAGGGGAATTCTGATTTGGGGTTCATTTTTGGATTATTCGCTGCAGTTTTTCTTCTTGTTATTCCTATCCACAAAGACCTCCTTAGTATATTGCTGGTCTTTAGTATCGCTATATCCCTACTCATTTTACTCACGGTCGTATATGTCAAAGAACCTCCGGAATTTTCGGTTTTTCCGACTATATTATTAGCAGTTACTCTTTACCGATTGGGTCTCAATGTTGCATCCACTAGGCTGATTCTTTTGGATGGTGATGCGGGATCGGTGATTCAATCTTTTGGTACATTTGTTGTTGGGGGGAACTATGTGGTGGGTGCTGTTATTTTCTTCATCCTTGTCATCATTAACTTTGTGGTAATTACCAAAGGTTCAGGCCGTATAGCAGAGGTTACAGCAAGGTTTACTCTCGACGCTATGCCGGGTAAGCAAATGTCGATTGATGCTGAAATGAACGCTGGTATAATCACCGAAGCACAAGCACTTGATAAACGGGCTAAAATTCAAAAGGATGCTGATTTCTACGGTGCAATGGATGGTGCCAGTAAATTCGTCCGGGGAGATGCTATTGCGGGAATATTTATTACAGTTGTTAATGTGATCGGTGGTATTCTTATTGGGTATTTTCAAAGGGAGATGGCCATGACAGAGGCCCTTCAAGCTTATACAATTCTCTCTATTGGTGACGGCCTTGTTTCCCAGATACCCGCCATTATTATTTCAATTGCGGCAGGTATTTTGGTAACCCGTTCCTCAGATGAAGCCAATCTCGGGGAATTTGTGGGAAAGCAGTTAACCATTTATCCCCGTGCTATTGCAATTTCCGGTTTTTTACTTCTTCTGTTTTCCGTTTTCTTGTCCGAGACTTTTTGGCCATTTTTTCTCTTATCCGTCGCTTGCTTTTGTGTTTCTTACATCCTCTCGAAAAAAGCAAAAGAAGAGCCCACTATGGAGGAAGTAAACCCAGCTCTTTCGCACGCTGTTGCCGGAAGTGGAGTGAGTCAATCATCACATGGAGGCCATCCTACCGAACAAAAACCGAGTTCTCCAGACGCTGTTCCTAGCAGTACAACGTCAATGGAAAAGGCCATTGAGCAGGAAGTCTTTGCTTTGGAAATGGGATATGGTCTGTTAGTTATGGCAGATAAGAGTAAGGGTGGGGATCTTCTTGATCGCATTACGGGAGCCCGTACGAATTTTGCCAAAGAAATGGGTATGCTTTTACCTACGATAGGTGTACGCGACAACATTGAACTCGAACCTAATGAATACCGCTTTTTACTGCGCGGAAAAGAAATCGCCCGGTCATCAGTTATGCCGGACCGCTTTTTGGCTATGAATATGGGTGGGGGGAACGATGATAAAATAGATGGAGTGGCGACAGTCGAGCCAGTCTTTGGAATCAAAGCTCATTGGGTTACTGAAAAGGACAAGAGAAAAGCCGAAGTGGAGGGATTCACCGTAGTCGATCCATCTTCCGTCCTTGTCACTCATTTGTCGGATATCCTCAAAAGATCCGCCTACATGATTTTAGAGAGGGAGGGAACGCAGAAACTATTGGATCTTATCAAAGATAAAAATCCAACTTTAGTTAGTGAATTACTACCTGACTTAGTCAGTGTCGGCATTATTCAGCGAACTTTACAAAATCTTTTGAGGGAAAGAATTTCGATCAAGAATTTGACTCTCATTTTGGAAACTATTGCCGATATGGCTCCAATTACTAAAAATCCTGACGATCTTTCCGAACAAACCAGAAAACGACTCGGGATGTATTTTGTAAAGGAATATGAAGCGGACAATAATAAACTGGTTTCCATGACCCTAGATCCGAAACTTGAACAAATTTTGGTTCAGCGTGTAAAGAAGAGCCAATTTGATGTTGGATTAGCTATGGACCCTGACCTAACCCAAGGATTAATTGGTGAGATTGTTCCTAAAATCGACGAAATGACGGACCAAGGGTTAAGTCCTTGCTTAGTCACTACCTCTGATTTGAGGCTTGCACTGAGAAGATTTTTGGAACCCAGTTATCCTCAGTTGGCCATTTTTGCATATCAGGAAATCCCCTCCGAAACCATGGTTGAACCATTTGCATCAATAACGCTTCCTCAATTGTCCATTCCCGAGGATTTATCATCTATTCCGATGACAGTTCCAGAAAGCCATGATGCGGTAACTACCTCTGAACCACAACTGGTAAGCTAGAATGATCGCCCAGGAAAATAATTTGAGCCAAGAGTCTACACCAAAGAGATATCGCTTAGTGGTTCGCTCTGCTGAGGAGGCGGTTCGGATGATTCGTGAAAAACTCGGAGAAAATGCACGGGTTGTTTCTGTAAGACAGACTGGTGGAGAAGGGTTAAAGCGGTTTATTTCATCTCCCAAACTCGAGGTAATTGCTGAAGTGCCCGATCCCGATCTTCCTGAACCTCAACTGGACGCAAACGATAGCACTGCTACTAAAACAGTAGATAAGCAAGATGCTAACGCCAGTGCTGATGTTGCCCCATCCAAGATTGTAAAACCTGCGAAAGAAAATCTTTCAAATTCATTTCCAAAACCGCTAGATGATGAGCAAAAAGATGCTCTTAACATACTCACTAAAGCGGGTTTTGATGAGACATTGATTTCCCAAATTAAATCATGGCCTGAAGTCGGAAATTTGGAAGGTTTGGCGTTAGCTGATGTGCTTAGAAAAGTAACTCTTTGCTTATCAGACCGTTATAAATCAATGCCAACATCTGTTTTAAGCACTAAGGTTGCTCTCCTTGGATCTCCAGGTGCAGGGAAAACCACGATGCTATGTAAGCTTCTAGCCCATGAGGTTTTTATCAATAAGAGAATTCCAATGGTCCTAAAGTTGGAAAACGGGGTGCCTAACCCCGATGACTCTCTTCGAATATTTTGCGATGTAATTGGAGTTACTCTTTACAGAGAGTCATCAAAAATACCTCCTGCTTCCCTTCAGTCACCATTGTTTATTGATATTCCAGGTATATCTATCAACAATGCTAGTGAATGGTCTTCAATTAATAATTCCCTTCAGGAATTGGGTGTAAATTCTCGAATTTTAGTCCTCAATGGTGCCTATGATACCAAAGTGTTGGCCAAGTGTATTCGCATAGGGAGCAACCTTGATGCTACTCATCTCGCAATTACCCACTTTGATGAATTATCAAATGCATCCAAGCTTTGGCCGCTTATTTTAGATTCGGGTCTTACTCCTTATTGTATTTCAACGGGACAGAATGTAACTGGAGATTTTTCTTCCAATGTATTGAACCAAATGATTGCCAAGTCATTTCCGGAAAATCTTTATGCCCAAACATTTTCCTCCTACCAGCGGACTTAATTTATGAACGACGACGCAAAATTTTTCTTCTTTTTAAGTGGGTTTACTGGCTTTGTATTCTTTTATTCTTTTTCAATGATTCTTAATCGAGACCCAATACTTAGTTTGATCTACGGTTCTTCTGGGTCCTTATTCTTTTCGTTACTAGGTAGATCATTGCTTATCTCTGCCCTTAGAAAAGTTCTCGTTTCCAGGCAGGAAGATGAAGTTAATGATGATGAGGTTAAAAAGAATGTCCCTAACACAGATTTTTCCAGCAAAGACAAAAATAATCCTGTCGTTAAATCATCATTAAAAGCAAACAAGGAAGCGGTGTCCTCGAATTCGGTCAATCTCCGTTCTCTTGGGGCTAAAAAATGAGCATAGCAGCACAAAAAACTTATCCTTCCGAGGATAATTCAAAAAGATTTCAGCAAGCTGCTGAAAATTATCGTCATGCCATGTCCAGCGATAGGGAACGCGACAAATGGATCGAAAATTATTTACCCTTAGTAAAATCAATCGTTAATCGGTTACGTTACCACTTTCCTGAAAATTATGAAACCGAAGACATGTACGGAATTGGTGTTCGTTCCCTTATTCTTGCGGTTAATCGATACGACCCTGCCAAGGGTAAATCATTTGGTAATTATGCGGCCTTGCGGATAAAAGGTGGATTACTTGATGAACTTAGGAGGATCGATCATTTGCCTAGGGCTAATCGTGCCAAGGCTAAATCTTTGCAATCTACTATTCTTGAGCTGGAGTTGGCGTTAAAAAGACCGCCTACTCCTGAAGAAATTTGTAAAGAATTGAAGCTTTCAGCTGCAGAATACAATAAACTTTTAGAGCAGACACAACCGATTGTATTTGTACCGCTCGAAGCAAAATCAAGTCATTCAGATGGGGAAGAATCAATCTCTTCTTTGGGAGAAACGCTTCACGATCCCACCGAGCTGAGTGCTTTCGAGCATGTAGAGCGTAAAGAAAAAATTTCCTTACTCCGTGATAGAATTAAAGAATTACCAGAACAGAGTCAGAAAATTCTCATGCTTTACTACATCGAGGAATTGAGGTTGTCTGAAATTGCTCAAGTCTTTAAATTGTCTGAAGGTCGAATTAGCCAAATACTTTCTCACTCCATTATTTCATTACGAGCCAAGTTTCAGACATCCGAGTAACAAAAATTTACATATTATGCTTTTAACAATCGGAATCATTATCGTTTTCGTCTCCTGCATCGGTGGGTTTGCTGTTGCTGGAGGTAACCCTATAAGCCTCATTCATGCAGGTGAGATCATGATTATTTGTGGGATCGGTTTGGGTATTCTGGTCGTTTCCAGTCCCAAATCTGTGTTGATGAACCTTAAGGACGACATTCTTAAGGCATTTAAAGGGGGTATCAGCGATCAGGGGAAATTTATTGATCTTCTCGTTTTGCTCTACGAACTCTTTATGCTTGGAAGAAGGAAGGGCACACCTGCATTAGACGAGCATGTTAGTGACCCTACGAATAGTTCAATTTTTACAAAATACCCTTCCTTTCTTAATGATACGGGCTTGGTAGAATTCTTGTGTAATTCACTAAGACCTATTGTGGATGGACGTTGTAAGCCTGGGGAGATTGGTGGTATTCTTAAATCTGAACTTAGTAGCCGTGAGGCAGAAGCCAGCAGATCTATCAAGGCAATTGAAATGATTTCTGATGCCCTTCCTGGTGTTGGTATTGTTGCTGCAGTTTTAGGAATCATTAACACGATGTCTAATCTTGAGGATCCTGAGTCTGTCGGCTATAAAGTTGCTGCTGCACTTAGTGGTACATTCCTCGGCATCTTTCTGGCCTACGGACTTGGCGTTCCTTTGGGCCGTCTGGTTTCCCTTAATCAGGGGCAGGAGATGTTGTATTATCGGATCGTGGAAAGGTCAGTTTCCGGATTTGCAACGGGTTTATCTCCGATTATGGCTGTTGAGATTGGTCGTAGGTCATTGGATAAACAAATTCAGCCAACTGCTGATGAATTAGAAGAAAAATGTAAAGATGCAGCCAAGGGTGGATGATTCTTTGAAGCTTTCTTAATTCCGCATGTTCACACTTTCGTCAAAAAGGCCTCGAAGATATTCCTTCGGTCATGGGGGAGCTTGGAAAGTTGCCTACGCAGATTTCGTTACCGGGATGATGTCTTTATTTCTGGTTCTTTGGATATTATCGCAAGACGAAGAGGTTATCATTGCGACGACTCGGTTTTTTCGTGATCCCTACAAAGCGGGTGTTCCCAAATCTACCCCCGTTGAACAAAAAGATGCCCGTCCAGGAAGCATGGTTGATCAAATTGTCGGCAGGTCTGACACAACCATGAGAAATACCGATGATACTACCTCAATCGATATTGATGTGCTTCATCGAATTGCTCAGGATTGGTATCAAAGATTAAAACTTCATGAGATCGATGATTCAACCATTCAATTGGAGGTCACATCTGATGGGCTAAAAGTTACCTTATATCACGGTGATGATAAACCAATTTTTGAATCCACTTCATCGAAACTTTCAAATCATGGTCGAAAGGTTATGCAAAGAATGTCTTGGCTATTGTCCCAGCATGTATTGGTCTATCGAATTGATTCTCACTCAATGGATTTAGCAGATAAAGTTAAAAATCACGAAATGGCGGAGTGGGAGTTATCCCTTTATCAGGCGGTCGAAATCAATAATGCCCTCGGGCATTATTCCGCGGGTGAATTGGATGGTAAACTCGAAAGAATGACCGGCCATGGAGCAACCAAACCTAACCGTGTCCGCTTTCCTAACCGTCCTGACAAAAACAGACGCGTTGAGATAAGTTTAGTTTTGGATGTAAGTAAAGAAGACCTAGCTAGGTATCGATAGTTTTGTACTTTATTATATCTATTTATTGACATGGAGAGTTATTTAAAAGGCAGAGGTTATAAGGAACCAATCGAATCAGATAGTTCTTCATTTCAGGGGTTCTTGGAGGGTCAGAAATCATCCACTCCTGTGGAAAAAAAAGATGAATCTCTGGAAAAACCAAAAGATAAGAAAATCATTTACCAAGAAGAAGGTTGCCCAAAGGTGGAGGTTGTTTCGGAAGAAGGTCGTCCAACTTCAATAATAATTCATCTACCTGACGGTCGTTTACTGGAAATCGATTGCCACTACTAAATTAGGATAAATTCCCTAGAGTTATTTCTTAGGGAACGGAAGTTATTATTTAGTGGCACAATTATTGCTTTTCGCAATGAGTGAATTTATCCTTATACGAAAATGCCTCTGCATTGAGAGGTCTTGAGCAATACCAAAATGTTATCGCCAATAATATTGCGGCCAGTCATGTAGCTGGATACAAAAAGGTTGCAGTATCCTTTGAAGGGGTGGAAGGAGGTGAGATTGCTCGATCCACTCATGGAAGACTCAGAAATGAAATGCCTGGTTCTTTTCCGGTGATGAAGAATCAGGTTGATTTTAACGGAGGAGAATTAAAAGAGACGAGTAATCCTCTCGATTTGGCCCTTCAAGGGGATGGTTTTTTTGCATTGGTGAATACCAATGGCGAAAGAATTTACACGAGGGATGGTCAATTTTACATTAATGCAGAAGGTAGAATGATTAATTCCATGGGGCATGAGTTCGCTGATGAAGGGGGTAATTCAATTGATATTGTTCCAGGTTTAGGGAATCCTTCGATCGATCAGGAAGGGCAAGTTTTTCAGGGTGAGGAATTGGTTGCTAAGTTGGGAGTGTTTGTCTTTGAAGATCCAGTTATCCAATTACAAAAAGTTGGAGGGGGGTTCATATCCAAAGATGAAAATATTGAACCCGAAATTGCCGATAACCAATCTTATAAAATTCTTCAGGGATTTCTTGAAAGTAGCAATGTTTCAGCTATTGAAGAAATGATCGGTCTGATCGAAGTTTCCCGGGCTCATGAGGCAAACCAAAAAATGGTTCAGGCTTTCGATGAAAATACAGGAAAAGCAATTGGGACATTAGGACAAACTAGTTAATTAATTATGAATCTATCTCTCTATTCTGGCGCTACGGGTATGCAAGCCCAGCAACTTAATTTAAATGTTATCTCCAATAACATAGCCAATGTTAACACCACCGGGTACAAGAAGAATAAAATTGAATTCCAAGATCTTCTTTACCAAAACCCTCGTCAATCGGGAGGGCAAACGGGTGCTGGCAATGTTATTCCAACAGGTGTTGAGATGGGAAACGGAACCAAAGTAGTTTCCACTGCCAAGATATTTACTCAAGGTCAGCTTACTCAGACAAATGAAAAAATGGATGTTGCGATTGATGGAGGTGGTTTTTTTCAGGTCGAAAGACCCGACGGAACTGAAGCTTACACACGAGATGGCGCATTTAAAACTGGTCCTGATGGACAGATTACAACCGCTGATGCACTTCCCTTAGCTGCTGGTCTTCAGATCGATCCTGAAGTTACCAGTGTGTTTATATCTCCCACTGGCGAAGTTTCGATTGAAACTGCAGATGGTACTCAAATTATTGGTCAATTGGAACTGGTTCGTTTTCCCAACCCGTCGGGTTTAAAATCACTCGGCGGGAATTTATACATTGAAACCGAAGCAAGTGGTCCACCGGAAATTGGTGCACCTGGGGAAAACGGATTTGGAGTTTTGCAACAAGGATATTTGGAAATGTCTAATGTTAATGTGGTCGAGGAAATGGTAAATATGATCATTGCCCAAAGGGCTTATGAAGTGAACTCAAAATCGATTCAAACTTCAGATGATATGCTTTCTCGCGTCAATCAATTGAAAAGATAATTGAGAACTTTTCTTCCAATTTGTTTATTTTGTTTCCTCTCGGAAATGCTTTTTGCTGGCGTTGAAAGATTTTTAAAACCAGTGCATATTAACTCACTTGGTCAAACTGAGAAAAGCAAAACGAATGCCCTCATTCGTAGCCCTCTAGTGTATACCCCTTCACCTCTGAATTATGTCTCTTCCCAAAAGGTTGTGGTCACAGATCTTCACATAGAGAGATTACTTTCGGAATCAATACAGCACCGTTTTCAGGCTTCGGGTGAGATTGTAGTGAAGTTGACTTCCGAATGGATACCTTTTCATTCTAAACCTGGTTACATTCTCAAACTTGCTGACATTTCTCCAGACGAATTAACCGCCAGTTCTTTTGCACGTTTTTCATTGTGGGCTGCAGGCGAGAAAATTAACGATTTTGCGTTTCCGATCCGAGTTGCTCAAATGAGGGATATTTATGTTACTTCACGATCACTCCCATTTGGTGCAAAATTGAGCAAGCAAGATTTTAAAATGCAAAGAGTAGATGTTTTGAAGCAACATGCAAATTCGGTTCCTGATTCTACAAACCTTGCTAGTTTTCAACTAGATTCTTACATGCCGGCGAACGCCCCCTTGAAATGGAATAATATTTCCAAGGCAAATCTCATAAAGAAGGGACAAGTAGTTGATGTTTTTGCTTCTGGTAATGGGATTTATGTAACAATGAAGGGACTTGCTCTGGAGGATGGTTCCTTGGACTCACTGGTAAAAGTCAGAAACCTCTCATCTGACAAGGAATTTCATGCCAAGGTACTAAGTGAAAACAGCGTAAAAGTATCACTCTAATCTTTTTATCCAATGCTCAAAACCCTCACTCAGATTTTTTTCATAGTCTTGCTGCCGTTAACTCTGAACGCCACTTCTTTATGGCTCAAAAGTAGTAACAATCAAAGAGGAATGTTTGGCGGCAAAAGGGCATTCAGTGTGGGGGATCTTCTTACCATTGATGTAGCAGAAAGCTCTTCCTTAGCGGCTTCACAAAACTCAGTCAGGAATAGGCAATTACAAGTTGAAAACGCGGTCACCCAATTTCTTTATGCAAATAGTAAGTTGGGAACCCACAACGGGGGGTTGCCCGGTACACAGATTGAAACGCAAAGTAGCAATCAAGGAGGTGGTTCAATTGCCAATACCCAAGACCTCAAAGGTAGGGTAAGCGTAATGGTGATTGATGTTTTACCAAACGGAGTACTTGTTCTTGAGGGAGCTAGGATGGTGACTTTTTCAGGAGAAAGCTATTATGCAGTTCTGAAGGGTATGGTAAGGCAAGAGGACATCGGTTTTGGGTTCAAGGATGGTTTGCGCTACCGAAACATTGTATCTTCCCAGTTTATTGCCGACGCACAAATTGAATTTGTCTCAAAGGGAAGCTTAGATGATGCCCAAAAAGAGTCTTGGTATCAGAAATTATCCTCCGTTCTTAATCCTTTCTAATTCAATGATTTTTCGATTAGGGTTTCTTATCTTTTTCCTCAGTTCCTGTTTCAGTCATGGTGCAAGAATTAAAGACCTGACTGATGTGCGTGGGTTTAGGAGTAATCAATTATTCGGATATGGTATTGTAACAGGGCTCAATGGTCAGGGTGACTCTCGCATTGAGTACACGGAACTTGGAATTTTAAACGCCTTAGAGACACTCGGGATACGGGCAGACAAAGCAGACAAATCAAGAAATATTGCTGCTGTCATGATTACTGCGGAAATCGGGCCATTCGCCAAAGAAGGCACTAAATTAGATGTCACAGTCTCTTCCATTGGTAATGCGGATTCATTACAGGGTGGTATTTTATTACAAACTCCGCTTAAAGGTGCAGATGGGGTGGTATACGCAGTTGCTCAAGGTCCTGTTTCCATTGGAGGTCTCACTGCTGGTAATGGGGGAGGGAATATTCAGGTAAATCATCCTACAGTCGGCATGGTAACCAACGGGGCTCTTGTTGAGCGGGAAATATCCACAGATGCCTTAAAAAAAGATTCGGTTGATCTTCTTTTACGTTCTCCAGACAACCTCACGGCGGTTAAAATGGCCGAAGCAATTAATAACTTTTATCCAGGTTCATCCTTGGCAGTAGATGGAGGTGTCGTCAATATCCGCTTACCCTTAGAGTTCCTTGGTCAAACCACCAATTTCATCGCTGCAGTAGGTGAAATCGATGTAAAACCCGATGTTCCAGCCAAAATTATAATCAACGAGAGAACTGGCACTATCGTTGCCACCCAAAATGTTCGCATCTCTCCAGTCGCCGTCAGTAGTAGTAATGTAACTATATTTCTCAATCCTACAACTGGGGTAAGTCAACCACTACCATTTTCCCGTGGTGCAACGGAGGTAATTGAGGGTGAAAATGCCGAGCTTATTGAAGAGGTGGGGAGGTTTGAATCCATTGATGAACTCGACCCTCCTGGTGCCACTACTGTTAATGAATTAGCGACCGCTCTTAATAAACTTGGTCTTACCACTCGCGAGATGACTTCAATCTTTCAATCCATCAAAAATGCCGGTGCTCTACAGGCTGAGTTGATCATTAACTGATAAGTTATGGAAACGAACAAGATATCCAGTAAAAATGTTAGCCTCGATTCTTCTTTGCTTATGGAGATGGTGCATGCAAAAAACAAAACTGAGGCTGAAAAGACACAATTTGTAACCGAACAATTTGAGTCAGTTTTGGTTAAGCAATTTCTCAATGATGCCCTTAAACCTATGTTTAAAGGAGTTTTTAACGAAAATAGTGAAGGTCACAGGCTTTATCGCCACTTTTTTACTGATGCCTTGTCTGAAAGCATCGCACAGGGAGGTGGTTTCGGGGTTTCTTCGATCTTACAACAGCAACTAGCCAAACCAAATGCTTCGGCAGTTGAAAATGTTTCTCACAAGGTTGATTAATTATGGTTAATTTATCGCAAACGGTCGCCCGGGATAATTGGGAGGAACTTCTAGAATTGTTACGCACGGAATTACAGGAATACGGAGGGTTGATGGGTCTACTTAATGCGCAGCAACAAACCATACTAAGCCGTAAATCGGATAGTTTGCTTGAAATTAATCAATCCGTGCAAACTCAGATGGAGGCAAGTCAGATTTTGCAGAAACGTCGGCAAGGCTATGTTTCTCATATGGCTCGTTCTTTTGGGCATACTGATCAAGCTAGCCTAAGCGAATTGCTGCCCTACTTGCCGGATGTAACTCAGCCAATGTTTGAAAGTATTATTGAAGAGATAAATTCCTTAATTTCTAATGTCAGACGAAAGGTCGCTCAAAACCAAAGATTGTTGGCCAGGTTGCTTGAAGTAACCGATCATATCCTCTCTACTGTTAATCCAACTTCTCACCCGAATACCTATTCCAAACAAGGAAAAGTGGGAAATTATTCTACCACATCCTCCAAGTTGATGGGGCGTGCTTAAAGGGTTATTGATTACAGATTATGCTAGGCGAAATTATCAAAAGTACCGAGGCGCTTCGTTATCATGCGAAGACTGCAGAAATTGCTGGTCAAAATTTAGCCCATGTAAACGATGAGAATTATGCTCGGCAAAGAGTTCTTTCTAAGGAAGGACTTATGTATAGAGGGCAGGGTGGACTAAATACATCATCACTCGAGGCAGGTGGACTTGATCATGCCCGCAACCAGCTTCTTGATAAGCGGGTTTTCGCTGAGTTTGCAGAGTCGTCAAACCTAGAAACCCAAAAAGAAATCCTTTCTTTGTTACAGGCTGCTTTAGGAGAATCCATCAATCGACAACCACTCAGTGGGGGGCTTGATGGGGATCACGACAGCAATTTGTCTGCTGGTGGATTGGCAAGAGCTTTGGATGATTTATTTAATTCGTTCCAAGAGCTTTCTGCCTCTCCCGATGAAGCAACTGCCAAAGAAGAGATTATTAACAAGATTTTTACCCTTAATAAGCGCTTCAATGATGCGGGAAATGCAATTGATGAAATCGATTCCGATCTTTCGGATTCTGTAAATTCCGCGGTCCGTAATGTGAATAGCCTGCTGGAACAGATTTATGAAGTTAACCTTCAAATCAAAAGATTTGAGCTACTAGGGCAAGGAAAAGCGGTTACATACCGTGATCAAAGACAGGGATTATTGGAAGATTTGTCGAAACTTATTGATTTTAAAATTGATCCAGAAATTAACCAAGAAACTGGAGCGGAAACTGGATTCTGGAATATTTCGACTTTGGATAATCAAAACCAGAAGATTGAACTTATGAGCTCCACAAACGGAGTAACTTCAATCAGCAAAGATTTTGGTAATATCATTCGTCTGGAAAATAATCTAGGTAAAGGTGCAGAGGTACGTACTAAAATTAGTGCAGATGGAACATTGGGTCATATTGAAGTACTCGATGGAGGTTCGCAATATGACGATACAAAAGGACCTATTTTATTTGCGTTAACTCCACCATTGGCTTCTGAAGAGGGAGAAAACAATGAACTTACTGCAATATCTTCTTATAATGAAGGTGATGTTTTCAGTCAGGGAAATAAACTTTTTCAGGCTAGGCAAAATACACTTGCCGGTTCTGATTTATCAGACTCCACTCTTTTTCTTGAAATCTCCGATGTTCCTCAAAATGGTCAAGTATTCCCTGAGTCCCTGAGACGTTATTCAGATCTTGAAAGCTTTGAAAAAGGGCAACAGGTCTATTATGAAGGGAAATTATACCAAGCGGTAGATAATGTAGGTGCGAGTTTTGCTTTAAAATTGGACGAATCAAACAAACTTCAGCAACAATTAATCAAAGGAGAAGTGGTTGAGTTCGAAAATAAATTCTACCAAGTCCTCGAAAATAAAAGCCTTGGTGCCGAGGTTAACATTGAGCAATTGGTAGAGTCAAAAGTTGGAGAAAATATAGATGGATTTTTGGCCCTTGGAGAAACTCCCCCACAAGTAGTGGAAGATATTTCCTATGTGTTGTCCTCAATAGATGCTACCCGGCCCGATCGTTGGTTCTTAAGTAAAAGCTATCAGGCCGGTGATTATGTAAAGTTTGAGGACAAATTTTTCCAGTTTACCCAAGATGTCTTTCGTGGGCAGGAAGTAGATAATTTAGCTAGGTCTATGCAGGCACTGACCTATGATCAGGAGAAAAACTACCAGGCAGGTGACTTTGTTGAGCTAGATGGTGCTTATTATGAATTTACCAATGATGTCCCCGCTTTTTCTGATGCGGAAATTGTGGTAGCAAATCTGTCAGAAGCTTATGGTACGCAAGCTCAACCATTCGATGGCATTGCACAACTTGTGGAAGACCCAAATTGGCAATTTGTCGAAAGTAATGGTTCTTTCAAAGTTGCCGATGCCTTCCGTGAATATGAACTCAGTGGATTAGCTGGCAGCGAGCAAACCAAACAGATCAGAATATCAGATCTAGCAGGGGATGTTTCGGACAACTTCAACTTCGATGTTACCATCAATGGAGAAAAGATTGTCTTTGATAATGCTACTGAGCTTGCTGCCGAGGAAGGCGTCCCCAGTTTTTCAATTGCTGGCTTTGATCCGAATACTTTTTCAGAGGCCTTACAAAACAAACTTTTGGAAATCGAAAAAAGCGGAGTGGCTCTTTCGGCAACTCAGGCCAACGAGCCTGCTTTCCAGGTTCAGATCGATCAAACTACAGGGGATTTACTCGTAAGTGGAGTGTCTGGACTGGGTGATTTTGAAATAAGTCTGGTGACTGAGGACTTGGCACCGGAAGTAGGGGATGATGTTTTGCCCACTCTTACCATAACTGAGGAAAGAGCCTATCTTGCAGACAAATATAATTTGGTATTTTCTGCGGAAGAATTTGGAGAATTGCCCATAGAGGTTCCATTTCAAGGTAATCAAAATGATACGGCTCAATCTATCGCAGATGCGGTGGCGGCAGATGAGCAACTAAGCCAAAATATTTCTACTTTTGTCACTGACGGTAAGATTACCTTTCGGGCAAAGGATCAAGGCTTTGATTTTACGGTTCAACTGAACGAAGTGGATGGTTTGCAGGATCTTCACAATCCTGCAAATGATCAGACCAAACTGGACACATCGACTCAAACTACCGCAACTGTTGAAATACTTCAAAATTCTTTGGTTGGGAACGCCACTGAAGTTTCGATTGAAGGATTTCCTGAGCAAGAAACCACCTATTCAATTCTCGGTATTGATGGCTCTGTCAAAGGCACAATCACCGTGGATTATCAAGGGACTCAGGAAGCAACTGCCATCGCCATTGCAGATGCCATCAATGCGGACCTAACTTTAAACACTTTAATTACAGCACCAGTACCAATTGATGGTGTAGTGACCATAAATGGAGTCGATCCGGGTGCTGATTTTGCAAATGTATCCTGGGACGCCAATGGAACAACTCTCTCTGGACAGATCATTACCGAGCGTGTGGCACCTCAATTAAAAACCGATCAGATCAGTGCAGTTTCCGGAGTGGTACAAAATAAACAGGTTTCCCTCTCTTTTCTTCCTGCTCAATTGGATGATCAGGCTTCTGGATTTTCCGTAACTGTTGCCGGGAATGAAATTCCTTTGGAGTTGCCCGCATCGGTTGATCCATTGGACATCACCAGGTTTACCGCTTTAGAAAATGATTTAAATTCGATCAATCTCGATGGGACCAAAACTGCGGATGGTTCTGCGAGCACCGACCCGGCATTCTCAGTCTCTTTCGATCAGGTATCTTTGTCCTATATAATTGTGGGAAATCAAAACACGGGTGATTTTGAAGTTTCCCCACTGGCGAATGATGGGCTCGATATTTTGACTCAACAAGAATTCCTTTCTGACAATATCAAAATTTCCATCAGTGATGATGCCACTGGGGACGAGATCGGTTCTGTTAATTTGGCAACGCTTACAAATGCTGATGTTAATGCACAGGCAATTGTAAACGCAATCAACCAGGACCAATTTTTAAATCAATCAGTAGTCGCGTCTGTTGGGTTGGATGGAGAAACGGTTAATATCGAAGCTCTGGATTCAGCGTTTTCATTTAGCACAGATATCACGATGGAGGATAACCTTAACGCCTTTACGGTTACCCAGCTCCAACCTGCTGATCAAATCCAAGCTGCATTCATTCAAGCATCTGCTCCCAAAATTGTCCGCCTAGAAAAAAATGGGGCCGATACAGTTGGTTTAGTAAGTTCGAAGGTACAGTCTATAGATTTTAAGAAAGGGGAGGACCCCATGATCTTTAGGCAAAATGATTTGTTTTATTTTAATGATGAAAACGGAGAACCCGTTCATTTTGTAGTTACTGCACCCACTGCTGAGATTGACCCCGCAAGTTTCAATCCTATGGATGAGGTCTGGGAAAATAATTTTAAGATTTTCAAACCTCAACTCTTGAATGAGGATGACCCCTCAATCATCTTACGAAAAGCATTTCCTGTTGGTCATAATCTTGAAAATGGATCCTTGGTTGAACTTAATATTGGATTGGCTGAAGCCGTTGTTAAAAAAGGCGAAATTACCGGGTTTAATATTTTAAATTCGGGTAATGGCTTACCCAGTACTGATGCCGTTTTTGCTGAGGGTAGGCAATTATTGGTTGAGTCTGGTGCAATCAAGGGATATCAAGATGCTAGGTCCAATCATTTAGAAAATTTCAGAACTGAATTGAACGACTTGGTCACTTCATTTGTTGAGCAAATTAATTCCTTGTACAACCCAGACGACGACCCTGATTCATATATTTTTGGGTTTGATGCGGTACTAACCAGACCGGTTGCCGGTAAAAATTTACTAATGGAAGAAGAGTATGGATTATTTGGTCGAGAAGGCGACTCATCAATTACTCTCTACCGGGATGAGGTAGAAATGTCACTCCCTCATACAAACAAAGAAACTTTTACGATCGTCAATACAACCCCCATTTTTCCCGAAGAATTCGACGGGGAAACCTTGTATTTTAGAGGTGGAGACTATGCCGAAACTTTTTTCCGATCTGATGACGCTAGTGACGCTATTTCTTTTTATGCATCTGCGAGTCGCATGCAGAATGTGACCATGGAAAACGATGATGCTTATCCTGGAGCAGATCTTGCCAATGGCACTGAAGATGATGGTCGTTCGTTAATGGAAGCCTACGAAACCATTCCTTTTCGTTTGGAGGGTTTAGAAGAAGGGGCGAAGCTTCCAATTATTGGTGATAATTTTACTTTTACTGCCTTACCATCGAATCCATGGAACTTGGCAACAAGTTTAAAAGTTGACCAAAGTTTTAATTCTGATTCCCTTCTCACTTCAAATTCAGGCGTGAGTGGATCAAACGAAATTGCATTATCGATTGCGGAAATGGGGAATGGAAACTTTGTTGAAAAAGTATCCTTACTCAATGCCAATATGGGAAACACGATTGCCGAGATCAACGACAACCTTGAGCACCAAAAGTCCATCGAAACTTTGCTCCTAGATCAAAGAAGAGGCGTAAGTTCTGTTTCAATCGATGAAGAAGTTGCTGATTTAATGCGATTTCAAAGGTCATTTCAGGCATCCTCTCGAGTGCTTACTACCCTTGATAAAATGCTGGAAATTGTGGTAATGGGACTAATTCGCTAATTGATTAGTGCATGAGAATTCCTGATTTAAATGTCACTCAATCCGTAACCCAACGGATTCGTGATCTAGATCTCCAACGATTCAAATTAGATCAACAGATCACCACTGGGCAAAAGATAACTTATGCTGAGGATGATGGATCTACAATGAGTAGAACCATTCAATTAGATTCTCAAAAAAGTAGGTTGACCCAGTACCAAAGAAATGCTTCCTACGCGTCTGAATTTCTCAATGCAGGGCAAATGAATCTGGAAAAGTTGAGGGAAATTAACCAGCGTGCCCAAGAAATTGCCAGAATAGCGGGAGGCGGTCTTAATGGTTCAGGCATTGATACGTATGCGTTGGAACTCGATCAACTTATTGATGAAACATTAAACAGGATAAACTCAAGTCATCGAGGTAAATCACTCTTCGCTGGACTGGAATTAAAACCTGATTTTGCTTACTCCGAAATAATTTCTGAAAAACCAGAAATGAAAATCCTCGATCTCAACCGTTCTGCGATCGGAGTTACTTCGCCGAGTGGGGTAAGTTATCTTAAACAAGGGGACGAAGTGGTCTTTCAGACGAATGGCAGAGAGTATGTTGTCCAAGCTAAGACTCCCAGTGTAACCGATTTTGATATATCTGAAACCTACAATAAAGGAGACATGGTCAAGGTTACGGAAAGCATGGAGGATTCAATCCTTGTAGATAGTGCGGAATTCAGTGATTTGGGTAGTTTGTTAAACAAACTGGGAGACAAGGATTGGAGTAAGCAAAGGGTGGGTTATTTGCACGATCAATCTGCAGATGTTTATTTGTTGGATGCTAGTCAAATTGAACAAGTTGCGATAAGCTTAGGGAACCAACCAAACCTAGATTTTTTTCCGGCCCATGGTGGGTATTACGCCATAATGGAAGGTACGGACGGAAATCTTATTTTGGAACCTGCTCAAAATAAAATTGAAAATTGGAGTCCTGGAAAATCCTACTCAAAGGGAGAACTTGTGCAGTGGGGATTCGAAAACTTTAGGGCCACCTCTGACCTCGGAGTATCCGAGGAATTCTCTGATACTAACTGGGAAAAAGTCCCTAGCGATGATCTTTCAGAAATATTTACTCTCACTGATGAAAGCGTTACTTCTTATTGGGAAGCAACCCGTGACGGTATTGACGATGAATCGCCTTCTCGGGAGACTAATTCCTGGTTACAAATTAACCCAAGTGAACTCGTATCTAATGTCTCAACAGATACCGCTACATCGCTAATCCGTGACCTTATCAATTCCGATTCTTATTTTTTGAACGATTCAAAGGTTTATGAAACCGTTGATTCTTTTGCATTTGTTCGAGGGGCTAAATCAGCAACTGATTCGCACGATCACAGTCTTTCTTTATCCGCAAAAGTAAATGCAAATGGTCAACTTGAGGTAAAGGGAACTGTGGGGAAAACATTTTCCGCATCTGCTCAGTACATCTCCATGTACGATACTAACAATTATTTTCCTGTTCAATTGGAATCCATGTTTGTTAATAAGGGGAAGTCTCTCTACCCCAATAAAGATTATTCTGAACTAACCAACGAAGAGAAAGATAAAGTCTGGGAACAAGTTAAGAAAGAGAAACTCCACTGGGACTTGAATGTGACCAACTCGACGACCGACTCTGGTTCGTTAATCGATGTCAGTCTAGCTGATCCATGGCAAAGGCTGGGTATTTATCAGCTTGGTGATATAGTTGAATTTGATGGAAATTTTTGGGAGTCCATCCAAAATGAAAATTTTAATCATAATCCATCCAACCCTGATTCGAAATATTGGAAAGAATTAGGGAGCGACTATAATCAGACTCGTGAGGACTGGAATATTGTCAGTAAAGGCACTGAGTCTAGGTTTTATTACACAGGTCCAGATGGAAGGCTTTTTTCTGACCAAAAAGAAGCGGTTGAATATACCTTTGAAATTCTACTTAATTCTACTCGGAATTATCTCGATCCAAACCAAGCTTACAATGATGCATCTGCAATGGTTCAGAAGGTCGCCTACCCAATTTCTAGGTTTGAAGCAACAGGTAGTGAGTCCAACGGAATTGTTTACTTTGATTCTCTAAGCCAATCGTACCGTCTCGCGGCATTAGCCGATGGTCAAACTGAAGTCGGGGGCACATATATGAAGGGAGATCCGGTCAAGACACCTGACTCAGCAGATGTACAAAAGGGTGATGTTGTTCAGCATCGGGGTTCCTTCTTTCTCGCTATCAACGTCCTTACCAGTGAAGAAATTAACAGTGTTGCAGGTTCTCAAATTATTAATGATGTAGATGTCGT
>OMJS01000223.1 GCA_900299365.1 Opitutales bacterium | reverse complement strand
TTTTTGACTAAATTTTAACTATTTTAGCCACTTCGATAAGGAAGCATTCCTTAAGTCGATCCATGGCACTTTGTAAAGATTGACCGTTCCATGCTGGGTGGGTGAGCATCGGGTTGAGATCAGTAAGTGGTCTTAAGACAAAGTCACGCTCAAGGATACCAGGGTGTGGAAGAGTGAGTTCGGGCAGATCAAGCACTTCATCGCCGAAGACCAGAAGATCTATATCGATCACCCGTGGGCCGTTTTCCCTGACTACTTTTTTCCCAAGTTGTTTTTCCACCTCCTGTAACTGAGCAAGAAGATCGAGGGGAGAGAGGTCGCTGGTGAGCTGGGCGGCAGCATTGTAAAAGTCCGGCTGGTCGGCAAAGCCATAGGGCTTGGATTTATAAAGTTTGGAGACCTTGGTGACTTTCGCGAAGTGTCCAATTTTTTTCAGGGTCTGCTTGAAAGTGGAGGGTGGATCCCCGAGGTTTCCCCCAAGCCCGAGATAGATCTCAGTGTTCAACTTCTACACGGATGGCGGAAAGCCCAAGCTTGTTTACATAGCGGGGCTTATTGAGCACCAAATGTACCCGTTCGGAAGGGAATTTTTCTTTAATCGATTTACAAAGCAGATCAGCCAGACGCTCGATAGTTTTCCCATCATAAGCTCCGCAAAATTCACGAATAAATTCAATGACTTCCCGGTAATCGACCCCATCGGCCAAATCATCTGTCTCAGAGATCCGGTCAAAGGAATGTTCTATCTCCACAGATACGGTTAAGTCCTGCGGTGCATAAAGTTCCTCTTCCAATAGCCCGATGCGGGCCATCACTTCAATATCCTCCAAGACAATCATTCCCATAGTTCAAAAAAAAGATTTATATTAATCGATCGGATCGATTAGGGCGAGTCCCTTTGCCACCTCCAGTGCCTGTACTGTCTCACCCACATCGTGCACACGCACAATCTCCGCTCCCCGGGCAACTCCAGCAAGTGCTGAGCATAGAGAACCTCCCAGGCGGTTCCGTGGGTCGGGGGCTCCGCACAAATGATCAATCCATGATTTTCGGGATGAACCAAGTAGGATACCCCAGGTTGGATCGATGAATTCATCGAGTTCACGCATCAGGGCGAGGTTGTGATCGAGGGATTTCCCAAAGCCTATGCCGGGATCTATCCAGAGGTGAGGAAGGTTGAGGGATTGAAGAAAATCTTTTTTCTGGTCAAAAAATGCACGGACTTCCTCGACCACATCTTCATAGGTGGGGGCGTCCTGCATATCTTTTGGGGTGCCCTGTGCATGCATCATCACATAACCGGCTCCAAAACGGGAGGCATGAGCGAGCATCTCTTCATTGCCACCCGAGACATCATTGAGAATATGAACGCCTGCTTGCAGACCGGCTAGGGCAACCGCAGGCTTGGTGGTGTCGAGAGATAAAATAAAATCTTCTTTTGCTAGGCAATCGATCACTGGGAGTACCCGAGTCAGTTCTTCCTGCTCGCTCACCGGATCACTACCCGGGCGGGTGCTTTCACCTCCAAGGTCAATGATCTGGGCCCCCTGTTCCGCCATTTTACATGCATGACTAAGGGCATCCTCGGGTGCGATAAATTGTCCGCCGTCCGAAAAGGAGTCCGGGGTGAGGTTGAGAATGCCCATGACCGCGGGATAGCGGAGGGAGATATTTTGTCCGTTTAATTGATAGTCAGGCACAAGCCTGTTCAATCAGAGAATCGTAAAGTTGGCGAACCTGATTGAAGTTTTCATTTCCCGAAGAATTCCATCCCAATTCAGATAGAGCATTGAGAGGAGCCACCCCGCGACCACTTCCACAAAGTAGAATTTCATCGAAGGTGGACAAGTCGCTATCTTTAGGGGCACCACGGGTGACCGAGAAATTTTGCTGTAGGAGGGGAAGCATTTGTCGAAGCACTACGCCTTGTAAAATAAATTTTTCGGGAATCAATAATTCATTGCTCGAACAAAAGATCAGATTGGAGGTGGCAGTCTCGCGAATATCGTTATCCTTGGGATCGATAATGACCCAGTCTTCTTTCTCAAGTTCCAGTTCGGAAAGTGCTCCGTAAAGATTTTTATCGGCGGTCGATTTAGCCAGTGGTTCAGGTCGGCGGTGGTGAATTAGCCAGCCTTCCACTGGATTTCCATCGGAGATGGCAGACCGATCACTTATACCAAGGAGGTCTTCAAAGAGGCAAATACGAACCAGTCCGGAAAACTCATTACTCAACTCATCGAGGTAGGCAGATGTTCGGTTATGGATTTCATCAAGAGGGGGAAGCCAAGGGAGTTGAAGTCGCTTGGCAGAATCGAGCAAGCGGTCGAGATGTTGATCCAAGAACGGAGTCTTGCAATCTGCAAAGACACGAAAAGTGGTAAAAGCTCCGGGGCGGCCCCAGGGCTCAGGATGAGTTTCGGGTTGTCCCGCTGTCGTCCAAGCTTGCATTACGAATGTTTTCGATCAGCTGATTTCCGTTTTTCGTTAAAAATGATTCCGGGTGGTACTGCAAGCCAAAGAGTTTACGATTCAAATCCTCAAAGCTAAGGGGTACTCCCCGTATCGGATCTTCAGCGGTAATCTTAATCGATGAAGGGAGTTTGGATAGGCTAGAAGGATCAATTTGTAGGGAATGATAACGAGCCACCCGCAAGACATCGCCCATGGACTGGTAAGTGGCAGAAGATGAGTCGATGGAGGCATCGGTCTCTACCCCATGGAGTACACGGGACTGGCGGATTATCGATCCTCCCTCCTGCTCGAGGATTAATTGAAATCCAAGACAGATTCCAACAATAGGAACTTTTCCTCTCCAAGTCTGGTAAAGCTTTTGAGTCTCTGGATAGTCGGCCGGGCAACCGGGTCCAGGGGATAGTACAATCATCTTCGTATCCTCCAGTAAGGTGGAGTCTACTTTTTTGCGGTCACGCACTACCACTTCATCGAACCCGGCGAGCAGATGCTCGAGGTTGCGGGTAAAAGAGTCCTGATGATCAATCAGTAAAATCATGAGAGTAGATCGAGCAGGGCTTGGGCTTTGATCTGATTTTCTCGAAATTCATATTCCGGAGTGGAATCCACCACGATTCCTCCGCCTGCCTGGGTGTAACATCGCTCTCGCAAAATCAGCATCGATCGAATAATCAGGTTAAGACGAAGGTCACCTGAGTCTTCAATAATTCCAAAGCTGCCAGTGTAGGGTCCTCTAAAGCAGGGTTCCAGTTTGTCGATCCATTCCATTGTCCTCATCTTGGGGCATCCAGTAATGCTACCCCCGGGTAGCATACCTTGAAGAATATCGGCAAGACTGCTTACAGGTTTTAGTTCTCCGTGGATGGTGGAGACCAGATGGTGAAGGTGAGAATAGGTTTCTACTTCGCGAAACCTTTCCAAATGAACCGTACCCGGTATACAGAGGGTTGAGAGATCGTTCCGCTCCAAATCCACCAGCATATTGTGCTCGGAGACTTCTTTTGAGTCATTGAGAAATTGCTCAATTACGGATTGATCCGAACCAGAACTATTGCGAGCATAGGTGCCACCGATTGGACGGGTTAGAATGCGGTTGTCGGTTTTTTGAATTACCACTTCAGGGGAGCAACTAACCAGAGAGAATTGGGGTGTCTGTAAGAGAAAGGCCTCCGGTGCAGGGTTGGACGCCGACAACTTAGCAAAGGCGAGAAGGGGATCGATCTTTGCCTCTGCTTCAAAGCGCTGGGAAATTTTGATCTGATAGGTTTCGCCATCGAGAATGGCTTCGCGTGCTTGGTGAAAAATTTTTTCGTAGTCCTCAAAGCTCAGGTTGCAACGGCGATTTTGGGCGACAAAATTTTGTGGTGCAGGCAAAGGTGCACACTCGATGATTTTGGCAATTTCAGAATCCCTTTCGCGTAAAGTGGACTCAATTGAAATCCTGTCTTCCTGAATATGTAATACGGTGGATGGTCTGCCAAACCATCCGTCAGGGATGCTGAGATTACGGACAGCACTTAGGGACGCTCCAAAATGCTTGGCGAGAAATTCGTAGCCAAAAAATCCGACCCATCCAGAAAAGGATAAGCCAGTGGATTGATTTTCAGATGAGTTGAGCTTTTCAATTTGTTTGCCGGTATTCTCATGATCGAGAATCTGAATCTTTGAAAAATCGAGGTAGCCCGTCCATCCGCCTTTCGAATTTGCCCGGATGACCAGAGTATCCGTTCCCAGTGAATGCAGTCGCTCAAGCGGAGCCGTGCAGGACACTTCGATCATGGTAATTTTTTGAGGAGTTGTGAAAATTGAGAGATCTGTTCCTCCTCTAATCTGGGTTCTCCGTAGAGTAGGGCTGACCACCCGGCATTACGGGCACCCAGAAAATCCCTGGAATGACTGTCCCCCAAGTGGAGAATCTCAGCTGGCTTTTTACCGGTGGCTGCTTCCACTAGGCGGAAAATTTTTAGATCCGGTTTTTCGCACCTCATTTCACTGGATATAAATATGTGATGAAAAACTTGATCAATCTGCAGGTCGGCAAGCACAGTGCGGAGGCGAGAATCGTTGTTGGAAAGAACGGCAAGTTCATAGCCACGTTCTCGGAGGGTACTTAAAGTTTCCAAAGCACCTTCTGCCAGTTTCCAACAATCCCCTCGGGCAAAAAGATTCCACAAGTCTTCGAATAAAGAGTCGATATCTTTGTCCCCGGAAAAAGGGCGGAAGGTCTCGGTCACTACCTGTCTCCAGAATTCCTTTTCTTCTCCTCCGTTGGTTTTTTTACAGACCTGCAATTTTCCAAAAGCCGAGTAGAAATTTTTCTCCACATCTTCGTCTGAAGCATCGATACCGTATTCCCGAGCCGTTTTACCATAAACAGCCCCAACCGAGGGCCAGGGGCGGACCAGTGTACCAGCTGCGTCCACAGTGAGGAGTCGAATGAGGTGCGAGGAATCAGGCATATTGGATTAGCGGTTGGAAAAAAATCAACGATGTGAGAAAAGTTAATTGTTTAAAATGATGCGACTAGCAAGCAAGCGAAGATTTCCACACGGGATAGGGTTTGCCATTTTGCTTCTGTTGGTAGCGATTGCCGGAGTGTTTTTTTCAGGTCCATTCCATCAGAAAAATTGGGGAGAGTCCGGACAATGGGCATCGGTTGCGACCTTTATTATATTTATTTTTATTGGCAGAAGCCTCTCTCCACAGCTTTTAGCCAAGGAGCTGAAACGACCGATGGTCACCCTCGTGGTGCAGGGTTGTATTTTTTTCCTGCCTTGGATCATGGCAACTTTACTTTTCCTCTGTAATTTGTCTTCCTCTTCCTACCTGATTGGGTTTCTTGTGGTTCTGGTTTTGCCTTCAACGATTTCGAGTTGTGTTGTTTATGCCCGGACTGCGGGGGGCAATACTGAGTTTACTCTGGGGCATTCCTTTCTCTCCAACTTGGTGGCTCCCTTTCTTTTTCCTGTTTTATGTGGTGGTTGGCTTTACGGGGTGGGATATATTGGAGTCTCTTATTTAACTATGGCTGAACGGGTTTATCCAAGGCTTGGACTATTGATTCTGTTACCCTTAATTCTTGGATACATATCGAAGAAAATTCCCTTGATGGGTGAACCAATGAGGGATTGGGAAAAAAAGGTACCTCAGGTATGCATCCTATTCCTTTCTTACATTGCTTTTGCCTCGGGATCTTCTCTTGGTTTGCTCGACCATTCTATGAGCCAATGGGTGGAGTTGATGGCTTGGACAATAGCATGCTGGTTTGTTCTATCTTTTCTCGGTTGGATAAGTG
Organism: Opitutales bacterium; assembly: GCA_900299365.1. Taxonomy (GTDB): domain Bacteria; phylum Verrucomicrobiota; class Verrucomicrobiia; order Opitutales; family Seribacteraceae; genus Chordibacter. Next base: position 11,226 of record OMJS01000223.1, on the reverse strand, counting down.
GGAAAGTGCTTGATTTGAAAACTCCGGAGAAAATTAGTGCTTATTTTGTGGTTTCCCAAAAATCTTTGGCTACTGGAATTCCGCTCATTTTTGCGGTGATGGGAACCCAAAGCGTTGAGGGTTGGCTCTGGATTGTTTTACCCCTTACTTTCTACCATTTCTTTCAACTACTGGCAGGGACCGGTGTAGTTGCTTATTTGAACCGCAAAGCGACTGAGGGTAGGTAAGACTTTTGCATGGATGAATGTTGCTCCATTTTATAATGTTAAACTTTTAATATGACCGAATCCAATTCAGGATATTCTGCGATCAATCAATTGTGCGAACAATTAGGTGATTGTGTGGAAACTTCATCCGAGCAGCGAGAAGACTATTCCTATGATGGATTGAAGATCAGTTCCTTGCCCGATGCGGTTATCCGAGTCAAGCAGGCGGAGCAGGTTGGAACCGTTTTGAAAATTGCCAATCAGTTGGGTGTCCCCGTTACAACCCGGGGGGCGGGCTCATCCCTGACCGGAGGTTCTACACCAATTCGGGGAGGATGGGTGCTCGATCTGTCCCAGTTGAACCATTTTGAAATCGATGAGGAAAACCAAATTGCCAGCTGTGGGCCGGGAGTGGTGGTTGCAGATTTGCAGGCGGTGGCGGCTGAAAAGGGTTTGTTTTATCCGCCCGATCCCTCTTCGAAAAAGTTTTGTACTCTGGGTGGTAATGTTGCCTGTAATGCGGGTGGTTTACGCTGCGTGAAATATGGTGTTACCCGAGACTATGTTCTTTCCTTAGGCGGCTACTTAGCAAATGGAGAATATGTACGCTGGGGGCGGGCAACCCGTAAATTTGCAACTGGTTATAACTTACGTGATTTATGGGTAGGCAGCGAAGGTACACTCGGCGTGGTTACCGATATCACCCTCAGGCTAATTAACCAGCCCAAAACTTCTCGTACTTTTCTCGGAGTTTTTCAATCGGATGAACTAGCCCTTTCCTCTCCGACAGCTCTTCGAAAACTTGGTCTGCGTCCATCTATTCTTGAATACATGGACCGCTGGACGATTGATTGTCTCCAAAAATATGTTGGTAAAGAGGTATTTCCTGGAATTGAGCCGCACCCCATGCTCCTCATTGAAGTGGACGGGGATGAGCGGGAGGTCAATCAGCATAGCAACTTGCTGGATGACTGGTTGCATGATACTACTTTGGCACATCGATCCGCTGTTACTCCCGATGATGCAGAGAAACTATGGGATGTGAGAAGGCAGGGCTCCTCTTCGATGAAGAAACTCGCTACTACAAAATTAAATGAGGATGTGGTGGTTCCTTTAAGTCGACAAGTTGAGCTGGTTAAGTTCGTGGATGAATTGCGAAAAAAATATGGTATCAAAATTGGGGTCTTCGGACACTGCGGGGATGGAAACCTTCATGTAAATTTGATGTACGATGAGGAAAATGAGGAGGAGGCAGGTCGGGCAGTTTCAGCTCTGCGGGAACTAATGAGCGAAGTAATCTCCCTCGGTGGTGCAATCAGCGGGGAGCATGGGGTGGGGTTGGCCAAAACACCCTTTGTTCGGGAGCAATTTAACGAAGCGGAATGGAATACTATGTTAGCAGTAAAAAAAGCATTGGATCCAAAGAATATATTAAATCCGGGGAAAATTTTTGACGTTTTCCGTCCTTGGGAACAAAAAAAGGTTCCTGTCACTTTGTCATGGGAACTCGAAAACGAAGAACCAAAACCACAGTAAGTATGAAACAGCCCTACTTAATCGCCCTTATTTCATTTCTCCCCCTTATTTCAATTCAGGGACAGGATGAAACCTTACACCCTTGGACCGATACCCAGGGAAGAACTTTGCAGGCATCCTTTATTTCTTTTGATGCTGCAGCTCAGACCGTTACCATTAAATGGAATGGTAAGGTTTTCCCTCTCCCCTTAAATACCCTATCTCCTGCATCTCAGGACTTGGCCAAACAATTGGGTGCTCCTCCACCTGCTGTTGCTGCTCCAAGCTCTTCTTCTCCTTTTGACGAAATTCTTGACGAGGTTATTGCTGAGATGCCTATGGATGCACTTGGTCCGGAGGCCCTAGATATCGATCATGATTGGACCAGTGCTGATGGTCGTCCTTTATCTGCCAAATTTGTCTCCCTCGTTGGCGATCAGCTTACTATTGGGATGAATGGCGGGGCAAAAGAGTTTACCTTGCCCCTAAGTAAGTTTTCGGCTGAGTCTCAGGCACTCGCTAAAGTCTTGCAGAAGGTTGCCCAAAAACATCGCCCTGCGCCGCCAAAGCCAGCCGTTTTGGTAAAGCCTGTTAAAGTAGTACCACCGAAAGTTGTGGAATCAGACTTGGATAAGATGCATACTTGGACCAGTGCAGACGGACGTTCATTAGAGGCGTCATTTGTTTCTGCAGACGAAAATGGAGTTGATTTGAAAATGCGTGGTCGTTCCAGTCCCATGAGTCTAGCTTGGGAAAAATTAGATGCACAATCAGTTGCCCTCGGTCAGGCATTACAAAAACTTAAGAAGTCGCTGATCCCAACTGTGCTTGGTGGAGGAGAAAAAGTTCTTGAACGCTATGGCTCAGGAAAATGGAAAGGTTATAATACCTACTTTGAAAGCACCGCATTTGAAGTAGGTCTTCATTCAAACGGTAAAATGGCACATGTATGGCTTTTAAATGAAGATGGATCGAGGGTACAAAATTCTCCTATCTTGATAGATTTTTACGGGTATACAAAGACAGCAGGTCGAGGATGGTCAAGAAGACGTCTAAAAAAACTTGATACAAGCCCCCCTGTTTCGATGGAACGTAGAATCACTACGGTTACTGGTGAGTGGGAAAATGGATCTTCTTTTAAATACAATTACGAATTCACACATGCGGGGATGTCTTTTTGGGGGGAAGCAAAAGAACCAAAGAGCGAAGAGTTTCCATCCATTCTACGTCTTGATTTACGGGCTCCGGTAATTCTCAATGCAGCGAATGCCACCATGGAAGAAGTGGTGAAAGCTGCTGGAGACGGTGCCTTGTATGTTGACCCTGTGGAGGGGAAGACTCTCAAGTTTCCTTTCAATGAAAAGTGGGATGATATTAAATTAAAACTTGAAAAAGGTGGGAAGAAGGCAGTGAGTTACAATCCTATCAAATATGCCGAGTTTAGGGGGTCTCCCTTTGGCGAGCATAGAATAAAAATTAAATCTGCTGGTGTTAGAACTACTTACCTAAATTGGTGGGAGGGCTATTCTCAAGTATTTCCTGTTCAGGGTGCCTTTATAATTTTACGAAGCTCAGATGGTTTTGAGGCAAGTAATTCAGCAGACCCAGGGAGTTTTAAAAATCGATTAGAAATAAAAAAGAATGAAAGACTGGATCTCAAAGTCATCCGAGGTGCGGGTTGAGAATCGTATCTAGTATTTTTTTCTTAAAGTTACTTTTTTTTACAAGTTATCTTCTGCTTGGAGAACGCGTTCGCGTAGCTTCCTATAATGTAAAAAACTACCTTCCCATGGATCGCTGGGCTGGAGATGCTTGGCGGGAAGATTATCCAAAGCCCGAAATGGAAAACGGTATTATCCGTTCTATAATCAAGCGGGTAAATCCCGATGTACTTGCCTTACAGGAAATAGGCGAACTTCCTTACTTGAACGAACTTTGGCGAGATTTAAATAATTCAGGAATCGGTAACTATTCATATTCTTTTTGGGTCCGTGGAGAAGAGGGTGAACAGCGGCATCTGGCATTGCTTAGCCGGTTGCCGATAAAGCAAAAAATAGCTCATCTCGATCTCGAGTTTTCTTATTTTGGAAAGACTACCCGACCACGCCGTGGATTAATGGAAGTTGAATTTCTTACCAATGAGCTATCCTGGCGGTTATTTAACCTACACTTGAAGAGTAAGTGGACCGAACGGGATGATGACTTACAGGCCGCAGATTTACGTGAAAAAGAAGCCCGTGCAATTCGCGACTACATCCGAAGCGTCTACCCTCCCCAAACAAACCCAGTACATCTAGTTATAGGAGATTTTAATGATTTTAAAAATACTGCTCCGATCCGCCGTTTTCAAAAAGTCAATAATACCACTCTTCATCACATGCTTCCCTGTCAGGATACCATGGGTTACTTTTGGACTCATTATTATAAAAAACAGGACAGTTATGCCCGCCTGGATTATATCTTCGCCAGCCCGGCTATGTTCGAACGATATATTCAAGGTTCTGCCAGAGTAAACGATTCCATACGTTGTCTCGAGGGTTCAGATCACCGCATGGTCTATGCGGACTTTGAGTTCTAGTTCTTAAACAACTGGTTCTCAGCATTGCCACAACCCTTTGGCTTCAATCATTTTAGCCACCGGTTGGGGTAGGGGATTTTGCCAGTCTTGTTCGCGCTTACAGACTTTTTGAAAGATATCACGTGAGAAAAGTTTCATGTTTTCCCGATCGCAACCCTCGATATTTTCCAAGAAGCCATTTTCCCTAATATATTTATAAAGATTACGAAGATTTTCGGAAACCACTAGGTTATCAATAGTGATCAGTCCATTTTCATCCGCGACCGCCTTGACATTATCTCCCCGGCCCATTTGCTTGCTGTAAATTTCAAAGGTTTCCTGCTCGATTGGATACCCGTATATCTTGAGGTTTTCCTTTAAAAGTACTCCAAATGCCTCCAAGATACCCCCGTCTAGGTTTTCGTAATATTGTTCCTTAAAAATATCAGCAAGGTTATTCAATCCCATTACTAAGCCAATGGGGTCTCGAACCAATCTACGCAGATATGCAGACAAGCGGTAATACTCAAAATAATCAGTAACAAGGACACCATAGCCACAGGCATTGATCACTTCGATTCGTGCAATAAAATCATCATGGTCAATATCACCGCCGTCTTTGAGAGTACCTAGGGTTAATTCCATAAAAACTTTCAGTCGGGATTCATTCACTTCTTCACGCTCGATGAATTGTGCACGAGCTTTTTCAAGCATATCGATATTGACCTTTGTAAGTGGGCGAAAGCTACCACGTTCAATTAGACAGGCTTGCTTATATAGCTTCTCAGCTGCCTGTACAACAAACCCTTCTTCGTCAAACATTACCGCATGGGTGAGTCCATTACGGATAAGTTCGAGGCAAAGAATGCGGTTGTCGAAAGATTCAAAATCAGGGCCGTTAAATTCGATCATATCCACTTCGATACGGTCTGGACCAATTTCATCGAGCAGGCTGGCAATCAATTTACTTGGTTCATTGCGCAGATGAAAGGCTCCATAGACGATATTTACCCCAAGCCGTCCAATTGCATCCTGTTGTAAACGGTTATCTCGGTCGAGCATGCGGACATGTAGAATGATGTCGTGGGGCCTTCCCTTGGGTTCTAACTGTAGTCGGATACCCATCCATCCGTGGCACTCGTTCGTTTTACTGTAGTTCAATGCGGCTACAGTGTTCGCAAAAGCAAAAAAAGTGGTCTGATTACCCCGGGTCTCCGATAGGCGCTCGTCGAGTAGACCAAATTCATGCTTTAGCATTTGCACCAGCCTTTGTCTAGATACATAGCGACCCGCATCTCCATAGATGGAGTCGCTGAATTTCATATCATAGGCAGATATCGTCTTGGCTACCGTTCCAGCCGCACCACCTGCCTGAAAGAAGTTTCTTCCGACTTCCTGCCCGGCACCAATTTCAGCAAAGGTACCGTATTTGGCGGGATCTAAATTGATATGCAAAGCTTTGCGTTCGACACTTAAAGGTTCATTGTCCATTACTACCGCAACATGTTTGATTTTGGCAGTCAGGCAAAGTTTTTCTTCGACCTTTGAGCCAATCAGGTGTTTTTTTCAACTTTTGTCACAAATGAAAAAATTCTTATCTGAAGTGTTACGCAAATTTGCCGTCTCGATTGTATCCACCATTCTTTTTGCGGTTGTCTTTTTCTTTTTGATCGGAGGTATTTTTGCCTCGCTCCTAGAAAGTCCAAAGCCAGAAGTTAAGCCTTCCTCTTTTCTGGTCGTGGATCTTACCATGAACTTAACGGAACGACCTGGCGGTCTCACCTTCGAGGATGTTGCGGAACAAGCAATTACCGAGGAGGCTAAACCCACTCAGATGCATTTACTTGAAGTACTCGATGCTTTACATAAGGCGAAGTCCGATCCCAAAATTGCAGGTATTTTGGTAGAAGGAAGTTTTCAGCCTCAGGATTACGGCTGTGGGTACGCTACCATTCGTGAAATGATTGATGGACTCGATGATTTTAAGCAATCCGGGAAACCGGTAATTGGGTTTTGCCACAGTCCAACTCAGCTCGATTACTTGGTTTTCTCTACCTGTGATGAGTTATATATGGATCCAGCCGGTACTTTACTTCTCAATGGGCTAGCTAGTCAGGATTTGTTTTTGGGCGACACCCTCAAAAAATATGGGGTTGGGATACAGGTGGTAAGGACCGGTAGGTATAAGGGTGCCGTGGAGCCTTTCACCTCCACTGAATATAGCCCGGAAAATAGAGAACAAATTCGCCGGTTGCTTGAAGTGCGGTGGGCGGATTATTTGAGTTTTATTGCGGATAGAAGAGATTTCTCTCCCATCGAGCTGAATAGTACCTTGCTCGAAAATTATTTATTCGAGGCGGAGAAAGCTATCGAAATGGGCTTAATCGACGGGATTTATACCTACGATCAATTGATCGACCTGATCATTGAACGGGGTTCGCTGAATGATGAAAATGATTGGTTTCGCGAAGTTGCACTCATTAATTACCTCGATCGTCCCATGCCGGGAGATTCACTGGACGGTGCAGAAGGTCATTTCCAACAACCTGAAATCGCAGTGATTTATGTGGAGGGTGTAATTGTGGACGGTGGTATCGATGATGGTTCCATGGTCGGAGGGAACGAAATTGTAAACCGCATACGCAATGCGTGGAATGATGCCCAATGTAAGGCCATAGTGCTTCGGGTTAATAGCCCGGGGGGAAGCGTTTCTGGTTCCGATGCCATTCTCAATGAAATCAAACGGGCACGAAAAGAGGGCGTGCCTGTGGTGGTTTCCATGGGTGCGGTGGCCGCATCAGGCGGTTACTGGATTGCCACGGAATGCGATCGATTGTTCGCTCATGAGCAGACCATTACCGGTTCAATTGGGGTATTTGGTTTACTACCTAATTTTCAGGATTTAAGCAGTCGGTTTGGAGCATCTTTTGATGCCGTTAAGACACATCCATCTTCGGATTTATTAGGAGTAACCCGGCCCAAGTCAGAGAAGGAAATGAAAGTTCTGCAAACTCATGTGGAGTCCCTCTATCAAAAATTCCTCAAACTGGTAGCAAAAGGCAGGGGGATGAATATCAAAAAAGTCAGCCAATTTGCCGAAGGTCGCGTATGGATGGGGTTAGACGCTTATGAAATTGGCTTGGTGGAGCAACTCGGTGGATTGTACGATGCGATTGAGCACGCCGCTGAATTAGCCGGGCTCAAAGATACCTATGAGGTGATTGAAATGCCTGAAGTCAGTACACCCATGGATGATTTTGTCGAGATGATGGATGGGCAGGCAAAAGTTAACTTTAATCCCCAATCGTCTATATTGCACGAATTTCCTGGGTTGAGGGTTCTATTGGAAGCTAAGGATCTGCTTAAGACTATGGATGACCCACGCCGTACCTATTCCTGGCTTTCGTGGTACCGTGGCTCTTTTGGATTTAAATAACCAAATTAAAGATTCAATTTATGAATAAAAATATCATTCTTAATCGTGCCTGCAAGGCCACCGTTATTCCTGCTGGTGATGAAGTTACTCTGTCAGAAGGAGCCAACTTTACCATTGCCCAATCCCTTGGCGGATCGGTTACTCTGCGTGACAATACCGGAATGTACCGAGTAGGGGAATCGGAACTCGATGCCCTTGGAGAAGAGATCAAGCAGGAGGTCTTGAAATCTAAAGAAGATGACGAAGACCAGGGGCCTTTCAGCGAGGAAAAAGTATGGGATGCGATGCGAGGATGTTATGATCCTGAAATTCCCGTGAATATCGTCGATCTTGGGTTGATTTATGACCTTCGTGTTGAAGAGGATGAGAATGGTAAACAGATCTTTGTGAAAATGACTCTTACAGCTCAGGGTTGCGGTATGGGTCCTGTAATTGCCGATGATGCTAAGCAACGCATCCTCCGTCTTCCCTCCGTCGAATCTGCCGAAGTGGACATCGTTTGGGATCCGCCTTGGAATCCCCGCATGATTTCGGAAGAAGGTAAAAAGGTTTTGGGTTTAGAGTAAGTTTTTCTTAACCAGTTTAAAATTATATTTAAGCACAAAAAAGCCCGGTCGAGTGACCGGGCTTTTCAGTTAAATTAGGTTGATTTGGGCTTACTTTGCCTTGGATCTGATCTTACCCACTTTTTTCCAGCGACCTGACTTGGCGGAATCCAGAACAGCTTCGCAGATATACTGAGTTTCCAACGCGTCGCGGAAGTCGGGACGAAGTGGTCGTTTCTTACGGGAGCCATAGCCAGCCACAAAATCAGCGAACTGATTAATGAAACTGTGCTCGTATCCGATGTTAAGACCAGGAACCCACCATTTATCCATGTAGGGATGCTCGCCACCGTCGGTCACATGGATGGAACGCCAACCACGGGTCTTTGCATCTTCCTTATCGTACTCGAAATAATCGAGGCGGTGGAGATCATGCAAGTCCCAGAAGAGCGATCCATCCGCACCATTGATTTCAAAGGTGTAGAGGGCCTTGTGCCCACGAGCATAACGGGTGGACTCAAAGATTGCTAGGGAACCATTGGCAAACTTGGCAAGGAAGGCACAGGCATCGTCTATGGTTACCTTTTGCTTTTTGCCGGTCGCAGTGTGAACACGCTCCTTGATGAAGGTCTCGGTCATGGCACTTACTTCTACGATCGGACCGTTCAACCAGATAGCGGTGTCGATACAGTGAGCAAGCAAGTCACCCGTCACCCCACTTCCAGCAACTTTCGCATCGAGGCGCCACAAGCCTTCTCCTCCCTGAGGAAGATCGGTACTGATAGTCCAATCCTGAAGGAAGTTGGAACGGTAGTGATAGATCTTACCCAAGCGGCCTTCATCGATCATTTCCTTGGCCATGGTAACAGCAGGGATGCGTCGGTAATTGTACCATACCATGTTGGCAACCCCGGCTTTTTCCACTTCGCGAACCATTTCTTCGCCTTCCTTGCAATTAAGTGCAAGGGGTTTTTCGCAAAGGATGCCCTTACCAGCACGGGCAGCAGCGATGGCGATTTCGTGGTGTACATTATTGGGGGCGGCAATGTCGATCACATCGATATCATCACGGGCGATCAACTTCTTCCAATCGGTCTCCACGGACTCGTATCCCCATTGATCAGCGAATGCCTCCGCCCGGTCTTTATTTCGGGCACAAACAGCAGCGAGTTGGGGTTCGTATTTCAACTCCGGAAAGAAGTTGGGTACCTTACGGAATGCGTTGGAGTGGGTACGGCCCATGAAGCCATAACCAATCAGTCCGATGCGCAGTGGTTTTTTCTTAGCCATATTTCTGAGTAGGTTTTATGGGGTTGGGAGGAAACCGCTTAAATTTCAGGTCCTCAGGATTTGCTCTCTTCAAGCTCAACAGGTTTATAACCCCCGCGTCCTTTGAAGTAGAAAGTAAGTACCAGGTAGCAAACGAGCATAAACACAGGGAAGATGGCAACGGTGGCAAGAGATGCCTGTTTACCAACTTGAATGCTGTGTTTGACGGTATCCTTCTCGTCGCCTTCGAGGGCGTCTACCTTAGCAAGCTCAACCGCAGTGTAATCACCAAGGAAATATGTGCTGTCCTTGGAGATTTTGCCGTAGGTTTCTTCGGAGGTAGCAGAGACAACAGATACCTTAACCGCATCCTCAGCCATCTTTCCGATCACCGGTCCGCCCAAAATTCCCACAGCGAGCATACCGATACCGGCAATCGCGTTGAGGGTAAGGGCACCACCCTTAGGGCATTGCTCGGATACCACACCGAGAGTGGTTGGCCAGAAGAAGGTTTTACCGAAACCGTATAGGGTAGCAAAAACGAAGATCATCGCCAATCCGGATGCAGAACTGAGTAAGTAGAGACCAGCAATAGCAAGTATCGCTGAGGTAGTCAGTAGTCCCAAAGGTCCGAGTTTCTCAACAATAGGTCCAGCGAACCAGAAGCGGAGAACCATCATGATCGCGGAGGTGTAAATCAATACCCACAATCCGTTGTAACCAGCTTCTTTCATTGGCTCTTCCATCAATCCGGAAATAGCTCCGTCTGTACCAAGTTCAGTGGTGGCAAGCGGGATCATGATGATACACATAAAAATAAGTAGGGGGCGCCCCAGCGATTTACAATAAAGGTAATAACCAATGGTGGATACAGCGGTAAGGATGTATACAATATTATCACTCCATCCAAAAACCATCCCAAGCTGCCTGTAGATTAAGTAACCAGCGATGAGGGCACCAATGGCACCAAACTCAGCAAGCATCTCTTTGTAGGAAGTACCGGAGGAAACCCGTTCGTTGACTGGGAATTCTGCTTTAAGCAACATGACCAAGTAAACAACGGCTGGGATAGCGATCAGATAAATGAGAATTCTCCAGTCTTCTGCGGCTTGTGCTCCAAGAAGGATGGTAAGGATGCCACCTAGGACCAATCCGCCTGGCCATCCAGCATGAAGGATGTTGAGCCACTTGGTTTTGTCTTTCTTGAACATGGTGGCAACAACAGGGTTAATGAAAGCTTCCACAGTACCATTTCCCAGACCCAAAATAACCGAACCCCAGTAGAGCTTAGTGTAGGCTTCAGCTTGTGCTGCTTTGAGCGCATCGCCGGCCAAACCTTCTGCCATAACAATACCATAAGCCTGAAAGGCGAAGACAGCATAAAGAGCGTAACAAACGAAGCTGAAAAGCATCGCCGCACGGTAACCAATCTGGTCGATGATCAGACTGAAGACAATGATACTGATTGCGAAGGGCCAGATGCCGGCTCCGAAGAGCTCGCCTGCCTGAACCTGATTTAGACCAAAGGTACTGGGCCAAAAAGGCTCTGCGTTAACCAGGAAGGCCCTGGTGATAAAGGCAAATGCGGTTGTGATGAGGGCGATGAAGCATCCCCAAAACAATTTCATATCAGGTTCCGAATTTTGATTACTCATAGTTTATTAATGGGCTGGTTATTGTAGTAATTAACTAGGGTAG
>OMJS01000222.1 GCA_900299365.1 Opitutales bacterium | reverse complement strand
GGGCATGCTTTCCTGGGTGGTTCGCTATCTGCTTTTTGCTTATGGGGCATCTGAGCAGGTGATCTGGATGCTTTTATTATCTGTGGCCCTGCATGGGATTTGTTACGATTTTTTCTTTGTCACCGGGTTTATGTACACCGATAAAATTGCCCCCGAAAATATTCGTACCCAGGCACAGAGTTTACTAGTCTTTTTCACTCAGGGAATTGGAATGTACTTTGGGTATCAAGTCGCTTTTGGTCGTTTTGGTGAGGAGGTAACAGGTTACGGAAATTTAAACGATGCGATCTCCTCCGCCCGTGCTGTCGAGGAATTGGGAGTGCTTGAACAACTGGGCCGGATGTTTGCAGTAAGCATGCCAGAAGGTCTGGATGCGACTATGCTTTCCAATGTGATGAGCCAGTGGAAAGAATTCTGGACATATCCTGCGATGTTTGCCGGCGTGATCGCGGTGGTTTTCTTTCTGACTTTCTGGGACAAGGTATCGGTTGCCGAAGAGGAAGGTGGTCAATAACTTGGATCCTTTTGGCAAGGAGCTCCTCCTTGTACGCCACGCCAAGTCTAGTTGGGATGATCCCTATCTCGATGATCATGACCGCCCATTAAATGAGCGGGGCTTACGAAATGCTCCCGAGATGGGCAAACGCCTGCAAGGGTGGAGTATCCGCCCCGATGTTTGGATAAGCAGCACCGCTGTACGGGCAATTAGTACTGCGGAGATTATTGCTACCCAGATTGATTTTCCTAACGATCAAATCAAACAAACCAAAGATCTTTACCATGCCAGTGCCACCGAGTTGCAGGAATTTATTGGTGGGTTGGATGATCAGTTTGGCACCGCCATACTGTTTGGTCACAATCCCGGAATGACCAGTCTTGCGGCCAATCTCTATGGCTTGCCCATCGATAACATTCCCACCTGCGGAGTTGTTTGTTTACAATTCAGTGAAAATAATTGGTCTGCGGTTTCCTCGGTTCCACCAGTCCGAGCCTATTTCGATTTCCCTAAAAATGAATCGGGTGAAGCTCTAAGGCTTATCTAGCTTTTATCCTGAGTATCCGGAAAAGAGATACTGGCGAAGGCTTTCGGCTTCGTTATGGTTAATTTCCAGTAATTTGCGGGTCACATCTCCAATGGAAACCATGCCGATCAATAAGTTTTTGTGGAAAACTGGAAGGTGCCGTACTCGACTTTGCGTCATCAATCGCATCGTTTCTTCTAGAGTGTAATTTTCATCAATCGAAACATAGTCTCTGGTCATCACATCCCCAACGACTGTTTTGTCAGGATCCAATTTTTCCGCCAATACCCGAGTCAGGGCATCTCGTTCAGTAAAAATTCCTGTATATTGATGTTTACATAATACCATTACTGAACCAATTTTTGCCCTGTTCATTAAGGTAATTGTAGAACTCACCGAATCTGCCTCATTCACAAAATATACGCTGGAACTTTTTTCTCTTAAAATACAATCAATCTTAAAATTATGTAAAATCATAATAAAATATAATAAATTATTATAAAATTATCAAAATTTATTTTTATTTTATTCAGAATAGCCTTGGAATTAGGCTTTTATTTAGGATCGCTGTCCGAGAAATACCGCAGTTCCAATTAGCCCTGTTCCCACGATTAAGCGGAGCAAGCTTTCGGTGTCTAGATTTTCCGCTTCTCCAAAAATAAAAAGGGAAAAGAGCACAGCGAGCGGTACCACTGCATTGTTGAATGCGGCCAGAGTTCCGGGATTGCTAACCGATGCACCCTTGTTCCAAAGAAAGAACCCGAGTCCGGAGGCTACACAGCCTAGGTAGAGAATCGCTTTCCAATGATCAGTAGTTAATTCGACTGCCTGAAAATCGGTCAGAATTAAGCTGAAACAACCCACACTAAGGACTCCACCTAGGGAGAGTAGGGCGAAGACCGAACGGTCAGGCACCTTGGAGTTTGCCCGTTTCCAGTCCCGGTAAGCCACCTGGCCAAAAGCAAAGGCAATGCCAGCTGCCTGCATCAGCCCAAATCCCATCCAGATATCTCCACTCGGTATTGTCTTTGCCTTGATACTGGCCGCCCCGAGAACCGAGAGAATCGCAGCCCATAAATAGTGCTTGGAAAAGGTGCGTCTGCGGAGATCGTGAATCAAGACCACATAGACGGGGGTTAGAATAGAAAAGATCGCCACCAGGTGCGAAGGGATGAATTGGTAGGCCCGCATGTAGAAAGCGTACATCAACCCAAACTGAATCGCCCCGTAGATGATTAACCGGAACCGGTCAATTGAGCCGATTTTTTTAAGACGTAGGAAGGGCAGAAAGATAATCGAGGCAACTCCCAGCCTTAGAGTAGCTAACAGAAATGAATCGACCCCACTTAAGGCACTCCCAATAAGTCCAAAGGAAAAGGCCCAGATGAGGGATACGAGGGCGAGGTAGATCATACGACTCGCCTTCTAAGTCAAATTATTACCAACTGTAAGTTGCCCCCAGAGAGAATTGGTCTCCTCGACCAGGAGTTCCAGGGATGTCCTGAAAGTCCTCATCCCATGGCTTGTCGTAGGCAATGAAAATTTCGAGATCATTTAATTGAGTCGGATAATAACTGGCGGCCAGGTGACTGTACAACGATTTGTCAGGTCCATCCCTGAGGAGATTGGGATGCTGTTGTCTCCATTCATTATCAGCTCGCAACTCAAAAAATTCATTAGGATTCCATATGACCCCCAATGTGGCTCGATGCTCTGGATAATTAAGTGCATAAAAACTGCCGTAAATATCAGGATCTCCGTATTCTTCGTTTTTTTGGAGAAGTGTGTAACTCAGAATAGTTTCCAATGAATCCCATTTGCGAGATAAAATAAACTCGATTCCGAATGTATCAATATCCACATGATTGGCGGATCTTGAACTGGTGCTGTTTTGTTCAAATGTCCAGTCCACCAGGTCATCGTCCCAACGATGAAATACAACTCCACTAAACTTCCACAAGTCATATTCCAAAAAGTAACCTATTTCCAAATTTCTTGAATTACTAAGTCCTAGAGTTGGGTCGCTTGCAAACCTACCGCTTGTTGAACCTCCTATCGCTCCATAGCCTAAAACCTGAGTGCTTTCAGAGTAGGAAATCCAGGCTTTTTCGAAGCTTTGCTCAGAGTTTTTTTCGTTCCAAGCAAGCTCGATAATTGGAGATGTTCTAGAATCGTCCCGATTGGTATCTGTTCTGGATAAACCAGCTTTAAAGGAAACCTCAAGATTGTTTTCCTTCATGAGATAATATTCGGGTAGGACTGCAATTTTGGAGTAATTTCTTGTCGCGAAAGGTCCTTGATCCAAGCCACCTATGGAAGTGCCGTTCCAAATGGCTGATGTGCTAGGAATTTCATCTCTTGCAAACTGCATAAAATGATGGACCAATAATTTTGGGTTTACTTGATGTTTTCCTGAGATTGCGAAGGAATTTACTTTTGTTTCGTGATCAGCAATATAACCACCAAGTTCGAAGTGATCGGTGTTTCTTCGATAATATGCGCTAAATTCTAGCTCGCTATCAGAGCCATAGGAGAGGCTATGGTTGAGTGAGAATAAGCGGGTTTGAATGTCCTCAGTTTCAAGATTGTTAATATTCGCGGTATACATACCCGGCCATCCGAATAGCTTTTCCTGATATCCAGCAAAAAGATCGGTTTGGGAATCTGGGCCAAGTAACTGAATTCGGCCGGATGTACGATCAAAGGAATGATCTCCAAATGCAATCGTTCCATCACTCTCGGAACGAGATCCTTCAATCTCCGCACCCCAAGTCCAGTCTTTTGAGTCTCCATAAGATCCAGTCAATGCGTGGTGAATACGCTGAAAGTTCAGGTCATGATCGCCTCCTCCCACCGTAAGACTGCCACCAGGGGTAATTTGACTCCATGAGTAAGAAACAGTACCCACACTGCTGTTAAACCCTCGCAGGGCATTATCAGCACCGGTTAAGACTCTTGGTTCTCCGAGCATCTCGGGTGCTATCGGAAGTTCGGTGGTGTAGTGACCTGTTTGAGGGGCAATAAGGGAGGCACTACCTAATTGAATGCCTGTATTCTCAAAAGTTCCGCCACGTATGCTTAGGTCGCCCTGTGCTTCGGCCATGTTGCGTGATTGCATGTCAACGCGTGGATCAAAATCGAGGTTGGAAATGGGAGTCTCGTAGGTGCTGACTGGTCGTTGATTGGCGGTTTCCTGACCCATTACGGTAAGGGCGGGTAATTCTTCCGAAGCATGAACTTGAGATAAAAAGCCCAGCAAAGTGGCCTTGCATGAAAAGTAAGCTATGAATGTGAAGCGAGTTAACATTCATTTCTTAAATCAGCTTTCGTGAATGCTTTCAATCGTTAAGGGTATAATTACATAAATTTAACAATCGGTTTTTAATTTTACTAAATATTTTGTATCGAAATACTTT
>OMJS01000221.1 GCA_900299365.1 Opitutales bacterium | reverse complement strand
TTTCAGGATTTTCCCGAAGGGTTTTCAGCAGGTCCATTCCGTTTTTTTCAGGCATAAAGGTATCGGCAATCACAAGGTCAACCTTTTCTTCATCAAATAATTTTAAGGCCTGATCCACATCTGCAGCTTCCACACATTCGAATCCGATTTCCTGTAATGTTTCTTTGATCAATCTTCGAGCAGTTGGAAAATCATCTACAATGAGAGCTTTTTTCCCGTCATAAGTCGCCATAATGTTATCTTCTCAAAGTGGTGTTCAAGTTCAGATCAATCAGGAGTCGACAATTCCCACTCATGAGTGAAGGTCTCAGGTTCTACACCAAGTGAATCAGCAATACGATTGATATAATTGAAATATCCTATGATTTGTACTGCATCATGAATTGCACGATCACTGTAACCAGTTTGTTTTAATGAAGAAAGATCTTCAAATTTCATCTGCTTAGGGGCCTCTGAGACCTTTTCTGCAAAATGACATAAGGCTTGATGCCGCTCAGAAAGATTGGCCTTTTTCCAATCCTTTGCAATCAGATGCACCAATAAATCATATTCTGCTTGAGTTAATCCTTTAAAATCTTTTTCAACCTCAGCACGGAGGTCGTGAGCATGAGCACGAATTCAATAGACACATCCGTTTCTTGCTGATACGACGACAGCAAGCATTTCCCGTTCCGAACGATTCAGTGGAGAGGGGGCAAACATAAGGCATTTGTATAATTCCATTGAACTTTTCATCGCCTCTGGATGAATGCTCATACACTTGACGATGTTCCAAATACGTCCTGATCGATTTAGTGCAGCATTATACTCTTTTTGAAGTAATCCTTTTGCGTCTGTGATATTTATTTCTTTAATCCAACTCATTATTTTACATAATATTATTATACACCATATTTCAAAGAGTAATTTATCTCGGTACTGATTTTGAAATTCAATTTAACTTTTTATTTACATAATATGTTTATTCTACATAATTAGCTGCAAAGTCTGCTCCTGTTGGATTTTGGAACAATCTTAATTCAAATTCTGCCACCACTGCAAGGATATGGTCAAAAATATCCGCTTGGATCGATTCATAACGTCCCCAGTCGGTATCTTTACAAAAAACATAGATTTCAATCGGCAGTCCTTTATCACTGGGTGGCAGTTGACGTACCAAAAAGGTCATTTTCTGATTAATCATCGGATGATTTTTCAGGTAGTTTTCAACATAGACCCTGAAGACGCCGATATTGGTCATACTTCTTCCACTGACCCGATCCTTCTCATCAATTTGGTTGTTTTGGTTATGCTCATCGATCTGTTTTTTCCGGTCTTCAATGTAATCCTTCAACAACTGCATTTTTGAAAACCTGCCAAGCATCGTTTGATCACAAAATCGTATTGAGTTTTGATCGAGCAGAAGCGCACGCTTGATTCGTCTTCCTCCTGATTGGGGCATACTCCGCCAGTTTTTGAAGGATTCGCTGATCAAAGCATAAGTAGGAATGGTGGTGATCGTTTTATCCCAATTTTGAACTTTTACGGTTGTCAGGGTGATGTCGGTAACGTCACCATCTGCACCATACTGTGGCACCTCAATCCAGTCTCCAGGAGCAACCATACGGTTTGCTATGAGTTGAATGCCTGCAACAAATCCGAGTAAAACATCCTTGAAAATCAAAAGAAGAATAGCCGTAAGTGCTCCTAATCCGCTCAGAAAATACAAAGGAGATTTATCAAGTAAGAGGGAAAGAACGAGTATTCCTGAAATGAAGAATAATCCGATTTTCAGGACCTGAATGAAGGGTCTGATTGAAATATTTCTTGCGAACTGAAAAGAGAGGTAGATCCCTTGAAGGGCGTTCAAAGTTGCGTTGATGATCAGTGCTATATTGATGATTAAAAGGATGGAGACCAGAACTTCCGCGACATGTTTGAACGGAGAATCTTCCAGAGTTTCTGGGAGAAAGATGTAGATGATCAGGACCGGAAGGAAATCGGCCAACCGGTGAAAAACCCGATTCTCAAAAAGGATGTTATCAACCTGGTATTTGGTGTATTCAGCAAATCGTTTGATCTGCTTCAGGAATATTCCTTTAGCCAGCCAATGAACAACTCCGGCGACCATCAGTAACATTAAAACCAGGCTGATCCTGACCAGAGGAATCAGCCAACTTTCCGGAATCGGGTATCCTTTAAGGAGCCCTGCAATCTGAGTGATTAATTCCATTAGCTTAATTCCTGATCATGCTGGATAAAGTTCCCTGATCCGGTCATTATTTTCATCGATTTTTTCTTGGGGCATATGACACACCTTTTTAAATGCCTCGGCCAATTGTTGTGCATCCCATTCCTCACTCTGTTCCGCATAATGGTGTCTTTCCATCATTAATAAAGGATCCTTCAGTTTTTTTTCCTTCTCGCCGATGGTTTGCAGTCTATTCGGTGGATCCTCTGGCCACCTGATTTTAGCCCAATTCAATATTGATTCCCTGATCAGTGATGGGTCTTTTTTTAATATCGATGTTTCAACAGCAGATA
>OMJS01000220.1 GCA_900299365.1 Opitutales bacterium | reverse complement strand
GTTTTGATTGCACTGGTTTTTCCAGCTCCATTGGGACCAACGAGACCATATATTGAACCAGGTTCCACAGAAAAGGAAAGATGATCAACCGCAACCGTACTTCCGTAGTGAACCTTCAGGTCGGTAACCTTAATCATGGCAATAAGTTTATCATCATTTCAATCCCTTACGAAATTATGGGATTGGTCAACTTTTCCTTGAATCAAAGTGTAGATAGTAGATGATAATATATTGAATTTATGAAATCACTCATCACTTGCTTAATTAATCTTAGCTTGTCTTTCACGCTTTTAGGAGAACAAACCCTATTTAATGGTGAAAATTTAGATGGTTGGGATGGAAATCCGCTGCATTGGAGTGTTGTAAATGGAGCCATTGTTGGTGTGAATACCGAGGAGAATCCGACCAAAGGAAACACCTTCCTTATTTGGCAAGGAGGAAGCTTAAATGATTTTGATCTTTCTTTGCAGTGTAAAATAGATTCGGGAAACAGTGGTATTCAATATCGTAGTTTTATTAAGCCCGGAAAACATGATGGATGGCGCATAGGTGGATATCAGGCAGATTTTGAGTCGGGTGAAAAATATTCTGGTATTTGCTACGGAGAAGCTTTCCGGGGAATTCTTAGTATGCGGGGAGACCGCACTACGCTTAGCCGGGATGAATCAGGAAAACTTATCAAGTCTGTAGAAAAAATCGGGGAAGCCTCCAAGCTTGGTCTTGCAGTTAAAAAGCAAGAATGGAATACCTACCGGATTGTCGCGAAAGGGTTTCGTTTTGAGCACTATATTAATGGGCAAAAAATGTGCGAATTGATTGACGATGATGAAAAAGAAAGACGATCAGAAGGACTGCTCGCTTTCCAAGTGCACGCGGGACCCCCCATGAAGGTTTATTTTAAAGATATAATTTTGAAATAAGCTTATCTTCTGTTGTGAGTTGCCATTAACCTGTTAATCATAAAACACTAGAAGTGTGTCTAAGACTCACTCTTCTTTAGGATCAAAAATAATAATAGCCGGAGGCACTGGCTTTCTTGGTCAACTTTTGGCGGCATCTTTTTTAAAAGATGGTTATGATGTAGTAATCTTATCGAGAGGAAGTTTTCCTATGCCTAAATACGGAAGGATTGTGTGTTGGGACGGAAAATCATTGAGCAAATGGACCGATCAGTTGGAAGGGGCTAAAGTGTTAGTCAATTTAACAGGTCGATCCATTGATTGCAGGCATACTTCTTCTAATAAGAACGAAATTATTGAATCAAGGCTCAAGTCCACTCGCGTCCTTGGTAAAGCAGTCTTATCTTGCAACAAACCACCATCAGTTTGGCTTAATGCAAGCTCGATGGCTTTGTATGGTCAATGTCTAGGAAATGCATGTGCTCATGATGAAAACTCACCAATTCGCGAAGATGGTTTCTTGGAAGAAGTTACGGTGTCTTGGGAGGATGAATTTCATAAATTCACAAAAGATGGAGTCCGGCAAATTGCTTTACGAATAAGTTTCATCCTCGGTGTTGCAAGTGGTGCTTTTCCATTGCTCAAAAGATTATCAAGCCTAGGGCTTGGTGGTAAACAAGGAACCGGAGCACAATGGATGAGCTGGTTGCATCAGGATGATTGGGTGGGAATTGTTAGGTTTTTATGTGCCCAAGAATGTATCTCCGGGCCAGTAAATGTTACTGCACCCAACCCAGTACTAAATAAAGAATTCATGAAGGTATTGAGGGGAATTGTGGGACCATTTGGTATAGGACTACCCGCCCCATCATTCGGTGTTAAAGTTGGATGCCAATTACTTGGCTCTGCTCCTGAACTTGCTTTACAAAGTCGGCGAGTTATATCCAGTGTATTAAAATCCAGAGGGTATGAATTTAAATACCCTGATTTATATGATGCACTGAGTGATCTTTCTGAAAAGTCGTCTCATTAATAAAATGTTATAGAGAAATACAAAAGGTGATTTGTCTGAATATAATTAGATTGAAAGTATTAGCATTACTTGCAGTTCTTCAATTACTTTCCCAAGCCAAGTCTCAGGAAGCGGACATCGTGATTTATGGGGGTACCTCTGCTGCGATCTCTGCGGCGGTTCAGTCTAAAAGAATGGGGAAGTCGGTGGTTATAGTTTCTCCTGATGAAAGACTTGGAGGAATGACCAGTAATGGCTTGAGTTCGACGGATAATGAAATGAGGGAAGTGATCGGGGGAATCGCTCGAGAGTTCTATCAACGGGTATGGAGGTATTACCAAAGTCCAGATGTTTGGAAGTGGCAAAAATCTGATGATTTTGGAAACCGGGGGCAGGGATCTCCTGCAGCCGATGGGGACCAAAGAACGATGTGGGTATTTGAACCCAAAGTAGCTATGGATATTTTCAATTCATGGATTGCTGAAAATGAAATCGAAGTCTTCCTAAATGAATGGCTAGACCGGACTAAGGGAGTTGAAGTGATTGACCGAAAAATCCGGTCGATCACCTGTTTGTCTGGAAACCGTTACGAAGGAAAAGTTTTTTTGGATTGCACCTATGAAGGTGATTTGATGGCTGCAACCGGAGTTAGTTATACAGTCGGTAGGGAAGGGAATAATCTTTACAATGAAACCATTAACGGTGTGCAAACTGCATTGGCTAAAAAGAATCAGTTCGTAAATAGGGTAGACCCTTTTTTAAACTCTGGTGATCCACTAAGTGGTCTTCTTCCTCGAATAAATCAAGCTGGGCCAGGTGCAGAGGGGGTGGGTGATAAGAAAATTCAGGCCTATAACTTTCGGCTTTGTTTAACAAAAGTTGAGGAAAATAGGGTGCCATTCCCAAAGCCCGAGAAGTATGAACCTCAGCAATATGAGCTACTGCTCAGAATGATCAATCGTGGGTCTAGACAAACTTTTTTTCAACCTGAACCCATTCCAAATGCAAAGGCGGATACCAATAACCATGGGGCATTTAGTACCGATAATATAGGCATGAATTACAAATACCCCGAAGCTACATACCAAGAACGCCAAGCCATCATCAAAGAACACGAAAACTTTTTAAAAGGTTTTTTCTATTTTTTATGCAATGATCACAAAGTGCCCCAAGATATTCGTGAGAATATAAACCAATGGGGATTAGCAAGAGATGAATTTATTAATAACAAACATTGGCCCGCTTCGCTCAATGTTCGTGAAGCAAGAAGAATGGTGGGGAAAGTTATTTTGACTGAGCATGAAGTGATGGGAAGGAGGAAATCAAAGAGATCGGTAGGCATGGGATCATATCCTATTAATTCTCAACATGTTCAAAGGTATCTAGCAATAGATGAAAACGACAGACCCTTTATTCTTAATGAGGGAGACTTTCGGGTTGAAATTAATCTTCCTTATAAAATACCAATGGAAATTTTACTTCCTAAAAAAGAAGAGTGTGAGAACCTATTGGTTCCTGTTTGTTTTTCCGCTTCACATGTAGCTTTTTGTTCGATGGGAGTGGAGCCAGTTTTTATGATGTTAGGACAATCCGCAGCAACGGTAGCAGCACTGGCTGTTGAAAAAGAGATTATGGTCCACGATGTTCCTTACCCGTTATTGCGTGAACAATTACTTAGTGACAGCCAAGTATTGGAGGTAAAAAAAGCAAACCGTATAAGTATTGGTGAAGGGGTTTCTTTAGATAGCCTCGGCGGGGTGGTGGTAGATGGACCGACGGTTGAACTGGAAGGTGAATGGATCGAAAGTACATCGCTTCGTCCCTTTGTGGGAAATTCATACTTCCATGATGGTAATGGAGGAAAAGGGACTAAGTTTGCAAAATTCCCCTTTGTTGCTCCTATGAACGGATTGCATGAGATAAAAGTTGCTTTTTCTTCCTTCGGAAATCGAGCCAGTAATTTAAGTTATTTTGTAAAGCATGAGGAGGGCTTGACTAAAGTATTGGTCGATCAGAGAAAGCCCCAACAAATCAAGGATCTTTGGCTATCTCTAGGCACTTTTAATTTTAATGAAGGTGCGCAGTATTATGTAAGTTTAAATAATGAAAATACCGAAGGTTATGTGATTGTTGATGCCATTCAAATAATTGGCTTATCATCGCCTAAGGTAGAGTAATAAAAATAAACAGGAAGGTGATTTCAGATTCATATAAAACTCATATGATTGTATGAAAAGAAGGTCATTTCTAAATGTAGTTGGGAATACTTTCCCCCTGCTTTATTTCCCCAGTAAAGGCATAGCGGCCAATGATCGTTTACAAATCGCCGCAATTGGGGTTGGCGGAAAAGGAGGAAGCGACCTTCAGCAAATAGCTAGGCATGGTGAGTTAGTTGCAGCATGCGATATTTCGGACAAAAAATTAAACTACGCACTTAGGAAATTTCCTCAGGCAGCAAAATTTTCCGATTATCGCGAAATGATATCCCACATGGGGAACAAAATTGATGTACTTAGCATAAGTACACCAGATCATACTCACGCCCACGCAGCCCAATTGGCAATGAGCCAAAATATACATCTCTTTATTCAGACTCCTTTGGCCCATACCGTCTGGGAGATCGAGTATTTGGATAAAATGGCTAAACAAACAAAGGTTTGCACTCAATTAGGATTGCAAAATTGGGCATCGGATGAGTTTCGAATGGCAGTTGAATACTTGCAGAGCGGAGCACTGGGATATATAGAAGAAATACATGTCTGGACAAATCGCCCCGTTTGGCCGCAATCTCCCATTATTTCTAAAAGGCCGGCCGAGTCTCAGGCAGTTCCCGGTGGTTTGAATTGGGATGCATTCATTGGTCCTGCTGAAATGAGGAAATTCCACCAAATATATCAACCATATAATTGGCGGGGTTGGCGCTCATTCGGGAGTGGTGCTCTGGGAGATGTGGGTCCTCATCTTTTAAGTCTACCAGTTTCAGGATGTAACTTATCAAACCCTCATACCGTTACTTCTATTCTCAGTGGTCCGGTAAATAAAGAAACTTATTCTGCCTGGGGTATCGTCAAATTTGATTTTGATGCACAGAGCCAACCAGGAAATATTCCTTTGTTTTGGTATGAAGGCAGGATTGGTTTTTTAGCCCAAAAATCAACGGGTCAGGTCAATATCCCGTCTCTTGATCTTTTTTTGGGTCATGCTGCATCTCCCAATGGTTGCTTGATTCGTGGTACTAAAGGAACCCTGTTTTCACCCTCTATACATTGTAAAAATTGGCAAGTTAACCTAGGAAGGAAGTGGCTTAATCCAACGGAACTGGCTATGCCAAGTGCGAAATTTTCGAGAAATGGTAGAGGAGATGCTGGATTGAAAGATGAACTGGTTCTAGCTATCAGAAATGGGCAAAAAGACCTCGCATTGGCTAATTTTAGAAATACCAAAAGTTTGAACGAAATTATCGTATTGGGAAATATTTCTTTACTTGCAGGAGGGAAGTTTGGATGGTACTCAGAAAATGATATATCCGATCGCAAGGATGTTAACACAATGATCACAAAACCCTATCGAGAAGGATGGGAGATTTGATCATTTTAAAACCTTATTCTCTTACAGGTACATACTGTCATAGATATCGGCAATTTTTCGAATTGCCGAAGCGAAGGCGGCAGTTCTTCGATCATGAATCTTAGGATTCGAAAGATGCATTTCCTTAATTTCCTGATAAGCCTCTCTCATTGTATCCTCAAGTCCGGAACGAACTAAGGTAATTTCATCAGGACCTTTGATCAAATCTGCTTTGGCATGCTCATCCAGGCATTTTTCTATGCCAGACTCTAAAAGTTTGATGGTTTTCTCACCTTGGGCTTCCACAAATCTTCTGTCCATTCTTCCAAAGCGAACATGAGATAAGTTTTTCAGCCATTCAAAATAAGATACGGTTACCCCACCAGCGTTGAGGTAGGTGTCTGGAATGATAAACACGCCTTTATCCTGCAAAATTTTGTCGGCATCAAAGGTAATTGGTCCATTAGCAGCTTCAGCGATCAATTTTGCATTAATTTGCGATGCATTTGCTCGGGAGATTACTCCCTCCATCGCTGCAGGTATGAGGATGTCGCAAGGCAATTTCAAAGCATCTTCCCCATTTTCTAGAAATTTACCGTGCGGAAATCCTTCTAGTTTTCCATATTGGATTTTATACTGGTAAACTTCTTCCGTATTTAAACCTTGGTCACATATAATGGCACCATTTCGCTCGATGATTCCGATGATTTTTGCTCCGTCTTCCTCTTCTAGAAATTTTGCTGCGTGGTACCCAACATTACCCAGACCTTGAATAATTATTTTTTTCCCTTCCAGGCTACCCTCTAAATTAGCTTTTTTAACATCCCCAGGATGACGGAAGAATTCTTGAATGCCATATTGAACACCTCTTCCAGTTGCTTCAATCCGACCTTGAACCCCACCGAAATGAACAGGTTTGCCAGTCACACATGCACGGGCATTAATTTCGTTTGGGTGAAGTTTTTGATATTCGTCAGCTATCCACGACATCATTCGTTGTCCGGTACCCATATCTGGTGCAGGTACATTAACCCCAGGCCCAAGCAATCCCCGTTTGTCAAGTTCTTGGGCAAATCTCCTAGTAATGTGATCTAACTCTTCAAGACTATAATTTTTTGGATCTATGCAAAGAGCACCCTTGGATCCCGCAAAAGGAATATTTACAATTGAACATTTATAAGTCATCAAGGCAGCCAGTGCCTCGACTTCTTGTTGGTTTGCAAATGGAGCATATCGAATACCACCTTTGGCGGGCAAAACATGTTCGCTATGGGTTGCCCGCCAACCGGTGAAAATTTCGTATCCACCCTTTAATTCCACTCCGAATTTCATTTCGCACACAGCGTTGCAAGTACGAATCTGCCGACCTAGACCTTTTGGTAGATCAAGGGCATCTGCGGCCAAGTTGAAACTTGCGTTTACGCTCTCTAGAAATGACAAGTCTGCAGTATTCATTCAGAATTAAATACTGACTAGGTATCTCTAAGCAAAGAATAAATTGGATTACTCAATTATTGAGCAATTAAAGCGAATAGAAGTGAATTCTACTCTAGTAAGCGGGATGGTACCCGCTTGAATTGACTATTCTTTAGGTCGTGCTTCGTTAACCTTAAGGGGCCGGCCGGCCATATCGGAGCCATTAAGAGCGTCGATCGCTTTGGAAGCTTCGTCATTGTCATTCATGGTAACAAAGCCGAATCCTTTGGATCGTCCGGAAGGGCGCTCCACGATAACAGATGCACGATCTACAGTTCCAAATTCTTTAAAGGCGTCAGCAAGGTCTTGGTCATTAACGGACCAAGGAAGGTTTCCCACATAGATTTCCATAATTTTTTTGTGATATTGATTGATAACATTGAAGCACACGAGACTCCTTTTGGTTGCTCGAGTCATCAACTGCATTAATGCGAGGATCTTCGGTAACCTCCAATCGCCGAGGCGTGTAATTTCTAATACATTGAACTTCTGTTCGCGCTTGTGCAATCCCAAATAAAGAAAGAGATTTTGTGGGAGTCTTTTACTTGGTCATATACAAAGTGTATAATAGATTATTACGAATGATTAAAATTAGAGAAGTAACACAAGCTACCGAAGACGACCTAGATCAATTGAATATTTTGATCCCTCAACTATCAAAGTCCGCGAATCCATTGACCTTTGATGAACTTGAAAATATTATTCATTCTTCTGCGACTCACTTGTACTTCGCAGAGGAAGATAACAATATCCTTGGAATGTTGAGTTTGGTGATATTTCCAATTCCTACTGGATTGAGGTCTTGGGTAGAAGATGTTGTGGTTGATGTTCAAGCTAGGGGGAAGGGACTTGGTAAGATGCTTATCCATTACGCATTATCCGAGGCCAAGAAATATGGAGCTCTAACCGTAGATTTAACTTCCAGACCAAGTAGAGAGACTGCAAACAAACTATACCAGTCTGCCGGCTTTGAGGCACGCACGACGAATGTTTATCGCTATAAACACGATGTCTGATTCAAACTTCACCAAAATTTAGAATTTTGATTAAATTCTATTTTTGCTTCTTATCATTTCTCCTTGCTTTTGTTCGGCAGGAGAGAAATTAGAACCTGATTAATGATTGAAAATTGATTTATCCTCTTCTCTCGGAGTGGATTTGAAAAACCCCTTACCAAAATCCTTAAAAAATCCGGCAAAAAGAAATTTGTTTTCCTAATTTGTCCCAAAATCACCTTCTATGGATATCAGGAATTGGAGCTACTATTAACCATTACCGCCAAGGAGGAAAATATTTATGATGAAATTTAATGATTTTCAGAAATACCAAGCCACTCTGCTCATCCCTTATGAAAAATACTTCGAACTGATATACGAAACAAAATATCTTCTTGAAGCCCGTCTGTCTACGGATCGAAATTTCATTGCTCAAAAGTCATTTTATGGATGCAACCGCAGATCAGTAGTGGAAAAGGTAAGTGAGTGGTACAACAAGAATCTTAGAAGTGTGCTTGGGCATCCTCTGGAGACTTTGACCATTGATGATCCGCTAAAAGAAGTTTCCTATGATGAGGAATTTGTATGCACTGACTTACGAAATAAGTATTTGGATAACCAAACTATTGATCGACTTGTCAAAGAAGGGGACGGGGATTTAGGTAGAGAGGAAAGAAAAGGAATTACTGGTGTTACAATTACTTGCATTAGACGTCTGAAAAAGAGAAGAAAAAAAGAAGTCCAATTGACTGATTGCTTAGTTCGAACTCCTGGTGGCACAATCTATTTTAAGATGACTGGTATGGTCAGAGGGAAATCTGGAAAAGGAAAGGTAAAAAAAGTTAAATTAGCGTCAAAATCATTGGACAAAGCAAAAAAAGAGGTGGCTCGTCGTGGTCTTAACAACTTTGAGAATTTTACTACTGCAAGAGCACCAGAAACTTTCGAAGAAATTGTGGCAAATAAAGCCGCATAATATTGTAATATCTTTATTGGGTGAGTGTAATTCCTCAGGATCGATCCTCCGAGTTGGTTCAGTTAATGATGAAGCATCAAAGGAAATTATTTGGGTATATACTAACCTTAGTCCCATCTCGCTCGGACGCTGACGATATTTTACAAGAAGCAAGCCTGACAATTTGTGAAAAATTTTCTGACTTCGAGGCTGGTACGAACTTTTATTCTTGGGCATGCCAGATTGCATATTGGAAGGTTCGGGCCGCTCGGAAAAAATTCGCTACTTCGAAAGTGATTTTCAATGAAAAAGTACTTGAGGTCATTTCGCAAACTCGTGTTGAGATGGAAGAAGAGCTAGACGCTAGACATGGTGCACTCTCTAAATGCTTACAAAAACTTAATGAACGCGATCGTAGAATGGTTCTTGTGAGGTATGAATCCGGACATAATGTGAAAGCTGCTGCTCAAGCATGTGGTAGAACCATACAGGGGACATACAAAGCCTTAACTAGGATTCGCAAAAATCTTTTTGATTGTGTGAACCTTGAAATCGCAGCTGAGAATCCATGACATGAACTTAAGTGATAAAGAGATTATTGAACTCAATGAGTTGTGTGATCGCTTGGTGGAAAATAATTTATCTTTTGATAATAGAAAGCGGCTCGAAAGTTGGTTAGCCCAATCTGCAGAAGCACGGAAGTTTTATGTATCCTACATGGATATGTCGGTTAGTCTTGGTTACTTCGCTGACGAGAGCTTAGCGGTTGTAGACAATGAAGAGGAGCTTAGCCTTAAGGGCAAAATTGTTATGTTTTGTCAAACATGGCTTCCCTATGCCGCACTTCTGATATTTGGAAGTTATCTCTATTTTAGCCTACCATTAGATATATTCCAATCCAATGAGGAATCGGCAATGTTCGAAAATAATTTCGAAAACGAAAAAGAATCTAGTCTAGATTATCAGGGTTTACCAAAGCCTACTGTAGCTGTTTTGACTAAGTCGGTTGATTTAATTTGGGAAATCAAACCAAATAATTTCTCTGCAAATAATTCAGCTTTCAGTCCAGGTTCTTTTTCATTTTCTAGTGGAATGGCTCAATTGGAATTTATGCAGGGAACCACTACTATTCTGGAAGGACCGGTCGAAACTGAATTGATCCATGAAAATGCAATGGCTGTTAAATTTGGTAAAATGCGAGCCCATGTGCCAAAGGTGGCGGTTGGGTTTACTGTTGATCTGCCAATGGGTAGGGTGATTGACCTAGGTACAGATTTTGGCGTAGATGTTCACCGAGAAGGTTCAGCTGAAGTTTATGTATACAGGGGCAAAGTTAGCTACGAAGGTGTCGATTTTGAGGGCAATCAAGTTTTGAAACAATTGTCTGCAGGAGAAGCGATTCATTTAGATCCATACGGCGTAATGACTCCACTAGATATGCCTACTGGGAATTTTATTGGTAGTGCTGACTTGGCTTACCGATCTCTTGAAAACGCCAACCGGCGCCGTAATGCTTGGTTAGAAAAGAGCAGAGAGTTAGCTTCAGCTCCGAGCACTTTGTTATATTACGGATTTGATAACCATGATCCGTGGGCTCGCATACTTAAGGACGAAACCAGACGCGATAGAGGTGCTGGAGATGGTGCAGTTATCGGTTGCAACTGGACTGAAGGTAGATGGCCCGGGAAGGGGGCACTTCAGTTTGCTCAAGACAACGACCGTGTTTGCTTAAATATAAATCAGTCGCTGAAATCAGCCACCTTGGCTGCTTGGGTGCGATTAGATGTATTGGAAGAGCATGGAGCACCATTGGTGTTTTCGAGACCAAGCATTACTGGAGCTTTAGGTTGGGCGATCAATGCTGATGGGAAACTTGTTTTGGAAATAAAGACACCACAATCGTTTGAAAAGTACGAATCGGCCGTGGCTTTTTCGCCGGATAGGCTAGGGAAGTGGGTTCATCTAGCATCAACATTTGACGGTAAGACAAAATGGGTCAATCACTTCATAAATGGACGATCATTTAGTCGTGAAAAAATCAACCAGTCCAAATTAATTACTCTAAGAAAAGGATTACTTGGGCATTTTCAGGCATTTCCTAATCGCAACCCCGATCGCTCATTAAAGGGGAGTATAGATGAATTTGCTATTTTTGATTCAGCATGGGAGGAAGGAGATATAAGGGAATTGTATGAAGTGGGTTCACCAAGGAAACAGCCCTTTTGATTGATGGATTCCTTCTAAACCCTTATCCCAGATAACGCCTGCAATCCATGCCCTAAATGAGCTGGATGAATTATTTCCTTAAGTGCAAGCATATAAGGGTTTAGCTGATCATGACTTTTTTCAAATATTTTCTGCATGTAATTTGATGCATGCTTAATGAAAAAGGATTCTTGGCTGGTTAATTCAACTTGTTTAAAACCATTGCATTCGAGACTCTTTTTTACACTATCCCAACATATGTGACAGGTTAAGTCCTTTGAGCCAGGATCTGATAAAAGTTCACTATCCATCTTATGCTTCGAATAGGCACGAGCAGTTCCTTCAGGTCGATCCTTACAAATAGTTTTTAAATCCAAACCATAATCAAAGGTCATAAAAATACCCGCCCAAGGCTTATTTTGGATTAAGTCATTCAGTGATGATATAGACCCCGAAGGCCAATCAATACAATAGCCATCAGGGGCTTCTGCAGGAAAAGGGTAATCTTCCATGTCTAATGAAATTTTCTCGAATTCCTTGAGGTTACAATTTTCTAATCCCACAAAAATTTCAAGCCAACAGCCCTGAGTTCTGCTGTATTTGAAACGTTTGAAAGGACGGGCATCCAGCCATTCGTTACTATAAACCACCGCTTTCTCCGGGATATCAAATGGATCCCCATGTCTAATTATTTTATGATCGCTAAAAGGGTGGGTCAAGCCATCGAACACACTGCGGTCTGGTTCGGCTCCAATTTCAACAAAGCAATAATGCGAAGGTAATCCGTCTTTTAGTAATTCGATAGAAGATGCTATGATTAATTCTCCCCAAGTTTTACCCAGAGTAGTTGAGGTGTAAAAATCATCTTCCATGCCTTTACCAACTCGCTTTTGTTTTCTTTTGTAGTAACCGATCTTAGAATCGTACAATGCCCAGCCAACAAATTCGTCAAATGACACATTTATTCGCCCATTAAGCATTGTTCTAAAGGAATCCATTACATTTTTTGAAAGCTTTGGCGTTGTCGCGTCCATAGCTCTTGAGTAGCTTGTTTTCGGTGAAAATCAAGCAAGCACTATTATGATTTTGGGGCTAGAAAGTTCCTGTGATGAATCGGCAATTGCCCTTTTTGACCCTCAGAAAGGAATTGTTGGTGAATGGATTCATTCACAAATATCGAAACATGCAGAATACGGTGGAGTTGTTCCAGACATTGCGGTTCGGCAGCATCTTGATCAGTTTTTTCCACTGCTTGAAAAAATGCGTATTGAAACTACAGAACTCGGAGAAGTTAAGGAGATTGCAGTTACTTGTGGTCCCGGGTTAATCGGTTGTTTGGGAGTTGGCATAAGTATAGCGAAAACCTTGGGTCAGCTTTGGGGGCTTCCGGTGCAAGGAGTTAATCATTTACGAAGCCATGCTTATTCACCTTTTATACAACTAGGACCTCAGTTTTCCTCATGGAATGATTTTTTACCACATCTTGGGTTGTTGGTGTCAGGAGGAAACACTCTTCTTTTTGAAATTAGAGAAGACCAGAATATTAAAATTATCGCACGAACCACGGATGATGCCGTAGGAGAAGCACTTGATAAAGGTGCAAAACTTTTAGGGATACCTTATCCAGGAGGTGCTGAGTTGGAAAGATATGCATTGCAAGGTGATCCAAAAGCCTTCCATTTTCCTAGGGCATTTCAATCTAGGAACGAATCTACTTTTAGCTTTTCAGGTTTGAAAACCAGTTTGCTCTACCAATTACAAAAGATGAGCAAAAAAGAGATAAATCATCATCATGAAGACTTATGTGCATCTTACTTGGAGGCTGCAATTGATCAATTAACCGAAAAGTGCAATAGGTTTTTTGATGGGCAGAAGTACAAGAGCTTTGGTCTCTCCGGAGGGGTCGCTAATAATAATTTATTAAGAAACCGATTCAAAGATCTTTGTGAAAAGAATAAGCTCACTTTTCTCGCTGTTGAAAAAAAACACGCTGGAGATAATGCATCAATGATAGCGTTTGCTGCTCATTGTGACCGCACTGGGCTATGGTCTAATAAAAATGGTGAGCTTAATTTTAAACCAGGGTTATCAATAGATGAAGCTACAAACTCATGATTGTTCATTTCCTTTATCATGCCATTCTTGCCACAACCAAAAATTACTCTATTCTAAAATACGATGATATCTGACCCGAATACTCCAAAAAAACTTTCTGCTAATGAAGGTATTAAAGAGCGCAGTAACTTTCTTCGCGGTACAATCCTTGAAAGTTTAGCTGATGAATCCACAGGAGCGATTACTGCCGAAGATGCACAGCTTACTAAATTTCATGGCACCTATATGCAGGACGATCGAGATAAGCGGGCTAGTTTGCTCAAGGAGAAAAAAGAGAAAGCATTCTCTTTTATGATCCGAGTGCGCGTTCCTGGTGGTGTATGTACCCCAGAACAGTGGCTTGGGATTGATAAACTCGCAGACAAATTCGGGGAGAGTTCCTTAAAGTTAACAACGCGTCAGGCATTTCAGTTGTATGGTATATTGAAATGCAACCTCAAGCAAACCATGAAGGAAATCAACGACACCCTCCTTGATACCCTTGCCGCCTGTGGTGATGTGAACCGAAATGTCATGAGTCCAGCGAATCCCTTTGAGTCAGAACTTCATGGTCAGGCTTTAAAAGTTGCTCAGCAAATTCATGACCACCTTACTCCTCGCACCTCTTCCTATGCCGAAATCTGGCTTGATGGTGAAAAAAAAGGTACTGTAGGTGAAGAAGAAGTGGAGCCAATTTACGGTAAAACTTATTTGCCCAGAAAATTTAAAATCGCCGTAGCATTGCCTCCGAGAAATGATGTTGATGTTTTTTCAAATTGCTTGGGTTTTGTAGGTATACCTCAAGGAAATCAAGTAGTTGGCTATAATGTTCTTGTCGGTGGAGGACTTGGTATGACTCACGGGAAGACTGCCACCTTCCCTAGGCTTGCAGATGTAATTGGTTTTTGTACTCCCGAACAAGTAGTTCAGGTTGCTGAGGAAGTGGTCAAAATACAGCGAGATTTTGGTGATCGAAGCGACCGTAGACATGCCCGTTTGAAGTATACCGTGGACGATAGGGGTGCCGACTGGTTTCTTGATGAACTCAATTCCCGTTTAGGTTGGAACCTGCAGTCATCTCGTGAATTTCATTTTGATTCCACCACGGATCGTTATGGATGGACAGAAGATGCCGATGGGAAGTGGGCTTATGGATTGTTTGTAGAAGGTGGACGCTTGCGGAAAAAAGAAGGAAGCGATCCTCGTGCGGCTATTCAGGAAATTGCTCAGAAAATCCCTTGCCAGTTTCGACTTACTGCCAACCAAAACCTCGTCATCGCTCGGGTGGATGCAGCGGACAAGGATAAAGTAGAATCAGTCCTGAAATTGCATGGGGTCAAACTTTCTGATGAGGTTTCTGCCCTTCGTCTCAATTCAATCGCCTGTACCGCCCTTCCGACATGCAGTTTAGCTTTGGCTGAAAGTGAGCGATATCTTCCCACTCTTGTTGATGAACTTGATAAAATTATTTTGAATCTTGGGATCAATGATGCATCTATTGCGATACGATCTACTGGTTGCCCAAATGGTTGTGGAAGACCCTATTTAGGAGAGATTGGACTCGTGGGTAAAGCTCCTGGTAAATACAACTTGTACCTTGGTGCAGGCCTCGATGGAATGCGATTGAATAAACTTTATCGCCAAGCCATTACCCATGATGAAATCCTCTCAGCCTTAGAGCCTATTCTCAAGGATTTTGCAGAAAACCGAGAAGTTAAAGAACGGTTTGGAGATTTCTGTATCCGCAAGGAATATGTGAAGGCAACGGTCGAAGGATCTGACTTTCACGATTGAGCATTCTACTTACCTCACCACGGGGTATGATCAAGAAATTTTAAATACCTGGTGAAGAGGAGATTTTCTAAGTCATTGGGGAGAAGAACTCATTCCAATCCAGATGCTTCGATTTCAACTTTGGATGAAGATGATTCACTTATCCTCATCGACAAACTTGAACATGATCCTTTTATTCTCGTTTTGGATCAGGTGCAGGATCCCCGAAACTTGGGGGCTTGTTTACGTACTGCAGATGGTGCTGGTGTTGATATTGTTGTTCTGCCCAATGATCGTTCGGCTGGGATTACTGAAGTTGTTCGTCATGTTGCAGCTGGAGCTGCCGAGAATCTTCCTCTGGCTAGAGTACGAAATTTATCTAGGTATTTAGAAAAACTATCAGAACGTAGTATTCGACTTGTGGGCACAAGTGATCAGGCGAAGAATTCGATTTACCAATGCTCGATGACAGGTCCTTTCGGATTGGTTATGGGTGCGGAGGGAACGGGAATTCGCAGACTCACCGCAGATCATTGTGATGATCTGGTTACGATTCCTATGGGTGGCGGAGTGGACTGTCTCAATGTTTCAGTAGCCACAGGTGTTTGTCTTTTTGAAGCCCGTCGCCAGAGATTAAGCGAATAACCAAAAAGAAGTAACTTTTCAGGAAGCAGAACTAATCTCCCGTTGAGTGATTGCTTCAGGTTGTAGCGAGATAATCCACCTCAAAAAAAATGAAAACAAAACGGTGCTGAGCAAGGAGTTCTTTAGAAACATATAAGCAGGAGTGAACCCTGGTTCTCCCAATGTCCATGCCTGAAAAAGTCCACCCACCGACTTAGCATAAGCCGGGTTTACAATCCAAGCAAACGAGCAAGTGATAATGTGAAAGAGCAGGGCACTGCAAATTGCACCGCCAGCAAGATAGCTTAATTTTCGTGTGGGTCCGACCCATTTACCCATGCCTAAAATCAATAGGTAGCTAAGACAGGTAATAATCATGTAGGGTTCCAACCAATTCATCCCATAGGTAGCATTAAGAAACAAATCCGATACAAAGACTGCACATAAAGGAGCAGACCATGACCAGATTCCCCGAAGGTAAGCACCAGCAATCAGAAAGATTGCTAAAGTGGGAGAGAAATTAAAAAAGTCAGAATGATCAAGAGGTAGATATCGCGAGAATCCAATTATCACCAAAAGACCAAAAAGAAAAAGCGGTGATTTTGGATTAATGATTCCATCAGATGAAGAATTTGAATATGATGATTTCATAATTTAAAATACTAATCTAGGAATGCAAGAGGTTCAACCTTAGCCTGCTTTGGCTTTATCAATGCAAGGCAGTCTTTGGATTAAACGGTCCACAAGTACAGCCTGCTCAGGTCGAAGTTTCTGCTTTGCTTCATCTGCTGGTAAAAGTAATGCCCGGTCAATTTCAGGAAAAGTCCAAAATTTGCCCGATTCTTTAGGATATTCCATTGTAATTTCGTTACATATTACTTTGCGATTTTCAGACCATTCAGCTTCAAAAGCCCATGCAAAAACTTCCTTTCCATTTTTTTGTGAAATTGATCCAAGCTCAAGATAAGGTCCTTGTGAGGCCATTCCCGTTTCTTCTTCAAATTCTCTTACCGCGGCATTAAAAATGTCTTCGTTGGGCTCAGGTTCTCCCTTGGGGATACTCCACCAACCCTCATCTTTATCTTTAAAAAATGGACCGCCAGGGTGGGCAACTAAAACGAAAATTTGATCATTTTTTTCGTCTACTTTAAATAATACTAGACCGCCGCTTACTTTTTTCACCTATACATTGGTAAGGGGTTTAGACATGATGAGCAAGTCCAGTTCAATGCCGCCTAATTTACGGGCTTTGGGAAATACACCGATTTTTTTAAAACCTAATGAAGAATAGCATGAAACAGCGGGCCAATTATTCCTAATCACATTTAATCTGACATTATTGTAACCACCATATGTCAGACATTTTTCTAGCAATAACCTGCAAAATATTTTACCGAAACCTTTCCCTCTGTAAAGAGGATGTATTATAACCCTGCATAGGATCAAACGACCTTCTTTTTTTCTTCTGACAATTTCTCCATAAGCCAGCAGGCTTTTATTATCGTCAAGAATGGCATAGGGAGAAATATCGTTTTGCTGGAGATGTTGATGAATAGATTGATGGGTAAAATTTTCACCTGCAAATGTATTCCCCGACCACAAAACCAGTTCTCTTTGATTATTGATCCAACTAAATAATTCAGGAATCCATTCATTTTTAAATTGGATCAATGTTTGCGTTCCAGAAAAACTCACTACTCTATTTAGGAAATGTTGATCAGATAAAGTTCAAAGGCTGATCAAGTAGTAATAATCTTTTAACAAGAGAAAATTCAAGTGAAACGCCAGTTGACTTTATTTCATGAGACTCATTAAAAATTTAACATACAGGTCTTCCAATCTTTAAAATGTAATTATCTATGAATTTTAACAATAAGCTCTTGTTTGCCCTTTTTATTATTTTTGCCGGTGGTGTTTTCATGGGATCCTTTCTCGAGAAGTCTGAGACTAAGCTTAATGTAATTATGGCAGGAGTAGACGAAAAGGGAAATGCCGTTTGTGTAAATAAGAACCAAGTTTATTTATTCAAAAAATTGAATGGTGAAAATAAAATCATCTTTCACTACCATGATGCTCTCAGTAAAGAGGCAATTGTTTCAAAGGCATTTCCGGATGCAGAAACATTGGAGACCTATTGGGATCAATTAATCAGGAACTGGTAGCGTTGAAGAGGTCCATTCACGGGTGTAATTTCCCTCTGGATCATAATGTTCTGACTGCTTTTTTATATTAAAATATCTCTTTTCTCGAGGGTCATTACCAAATCCTGAGAGATATAGCCAATTACCGTAGTTGCTACACGGATCATAATCAATCAGTTGTTCTTCAAACCATTGAGCTCCTCGTCTCCATTCGAGACCGAGATCATTGATCAAAAAAGAGGCTACATTTTGTCTGCCACGATTGCTCATCCATCCCGTCATTCTTAATTCGTTCATATTTGCATTTATAAATGAATTAACAGTAGTTCCCATTTTCCAGTCCTTGAAAAGTTCTTCCGCATTCGGTGGCTCAGTTAAGGATTTTCGTTCAGGGTGTATGCCTTGAGGCTGAAAAATCTTTGAACCATGTAATCGTGCAAAGAAATGAAAAAAATCTCTCCAAAGTAATTCAAAGACTAACCAATATGTACTCTCATTTGCTCCATGCTTGGTCTCATAATCCTTAATTTCCCAATAAATTTCCCTGGGTGAAAGACAACCATTTGATAACCAGGGAGAAAACCGGGAAGAAAAGTCTGAGCCTGAGAGATAATTTCGGGTCTTTTTATAAATCGAGATACATCGCTTTTCCCATATCCATTCTTTGACTCTGTGTTGCCCTGCAGATACACCTCCACGGAATAAATAATAATCCTTTGAGCCAAGTTTACTTTTATTCTGATATCCAAAATTATTTAGATTTGGAATGGTAGAAGAAGGATTCGAGTCTGAAAATAATTGAACCGGAGACTCAATGCAGGAACGAATAAACCAATTTTTTTCTACTAATTTTCGAAATTTGGAAAATGTCTCGGGTAAATTTTCTAAATCGAAAGGTAAATCGTTTAAGTGAATCAAGGTTCTCGAATATTCCAATCGAACAGGAACTCTTTGGCTAAGCTTACGCTCTGTGCTTTTTTCTTCGAATGCATTTTCTTCAGATAAAAAACAACATTCTGCTCCCATCTCTTTCATAAATTTAGGCAGAGCGTCCTCAAGGTTACCGTGAATAAAATGCAAAATTCCTCCGAGACCACTGATTTGTCTTTGTAAACATTCTAAGGATTGAAGAATAAACTTGGTACGATGTATTGATATCCTAGTTGGATTCTTGACCAACCAATACCTATCCTCAAAAGCATATACTAGAAAAAGTTGGTCACATTCCTTCAAAGCATGTTCAAGTGCTGCATTATCATGCAAGCGAAGATCATTCCGGAAGCAAAATACCCCTCGCATCATTAATAAAGACAGAATCTTTTAGGATAAATTAGGAAAGCTTGTTCTGTTTGGATGAATCAATCGTTCTGATCTTTTCTAAGTTCCCAATAATCTTTTATTCTTGCCCCCCCATTCTTATCCATGGGTAGGACTTCGCAGATTTCTAACTTATCAGGTCCAACTGTAAATCTCTTAACTTTTCCCATGGAGTCGAGCTTTTGTGGAAGCCCTGCTCGGCCCGATATTTCCACGCATTCAATTAGGTCTTTTCCGTTGTACCCCTTTTCGATTGATTCACTATATAATCCTTCGGGATGTGTGAATCCAACGATTATGCCAAATCGAACCCTACCATTTCTGGAATGACGAATCACATCACCAGGAAGAAAAGAGTTTGGTTTCCTAATTCTTGATAAATTGAGTTTTCGACATTTTTCGCTGTCGCAAGTGAAAAATTTCAGTACATCGTTGCTATTAAAAAAAGGGGTAAGGTCATGACGATTAAGTTCTAAAACTTGAAACTTTTTTCTTTTGTCTCCAAATACGGATACGATTTCTCCAATTCTTTTCTTACTGGCAGACGGGTCAATCTCCTCAATAATCGTGCCAACATCAAAACTGTTGGAATGAACGGTCTTGTTGGTACTAGTAACCATAAGCGAATAAAAAAGGTTCAGTTATTTTTAATATGAACCTTTTTTTATTAAAATCACAAGTACTTATGCATAATATGATACCACATCAATTACTGCCAGGAATCTAATAGATTTTTGATAATTATTTTTTATGAACTCATAAAAGAAAAATAATCTTTAATTCTAATCCCGCCATTTTGATCCATTGGAAGGATTTCACAAAGCTTGGCATGTGAAGGCCCAATCTCAAATTTCTTTATGCTCCCATCAACATCCCGTTTTCGGGGTAGACCAGATCGTCCACTGATTTCAACACATTCGATGACATCCTTACCATTGTATCCCTTTTCCCAAGAATCACTGTAAAGACCGTCCGGATGGTGAAAGCCTACAATGATTCCAAACCTAAAACAGCCGTGCCTTCTGTGTCTGATTACATCCCCTAGTTGAAAAACTTTACGCTTTATGTTTATTATCCTAAGTTTTCGGCATTTCTCCTGCGCCGAACTGAAGTAGCGCAACCTAGAGTAATTACCATTAAATTTTGGACTCATACTTCTGGGTGCTAATTCCAAAAGCTTAAGCTTAGGTCTTTTGCCATCGGTTATGAAAACGATCTCACCTACTCTTTTTCTTGCTTCGCCGGTATTTCGTTCCACGACAACATCTCCGACTTCAAACCTGCATAAAAACTTTCCCTTCATAGTGCACATATATAGTACATGGAAATACACTAGAAAGCAAGTCTGGATTTGGCAAAACCAGATAATTTATAAATTAATGTGCTGGAGAGGATTGGTTGCACCCGATGGTTAAGGTGAACCGATTATTGACATCTGAAGTAAAGGCAGTTGCGGTATTTTTTGAGTTTGTTTGAGTAGTAAAAAATATGTCTTTTTTAGGAATAGATTTGGGAACAGGAGGAGTGCGTTGTCTGCTTGTCAATGAAGCAGGAGATATTTTAAGCGATGTATCCCGACCCTTGAAAAGAATCAATATTTCCAAGATTCCTGGACATTCTGAACAAGATGCAAATGAATGGATTAAAATTCTAGAACAGGCTTTAGATGAATTATTTTCCAATTCTATTCATCGAGATATTCAGGCAGTTTCCGTAGATAGTACTTCGGGCACCGTTTTACCAGTATCTCCTACTGGAATGCCTCTTGGAAATGCACTTTTACACAATGATGTACGTGCCATTGAGGAGGCGCAGACATGTGTGCAGTTTTTTGGAGGCTCCTGCTCACCGACTTTTTCTCTCCCTAAAATCTTATGGATGGAGGAAAATCTCAGGCTCCCTGAGAGCTCCTTTTTTATGCATGCAACTGATTTTTTGAATTGCTGGCTTTCCGGGCATACCGATTTACCTACAGATTCCACTAATGCGATGAAGAGTGGTCTTAATTTAGAGACTGGCAACTGGTTTGACGATCTACCTAAACTCAATTTACCAAGGGTTGTTCCCTCAGGACAACAAATTGGAGAAATCTCTTCTCATCACTGTCGGCGCTGGGGGTTAAAGGTTGGCGTCAAACTAGTTAGTGGTGCTACCGACTCCAATGCTGCCTTTTACGCATCAGGAGCAGGGCAACCAGGGGAGTGGTCCACCACTATTGGCACAACTTTGGCCATAAAAGGAATTTCTCACAATCGGATTAATGATCCAACGGGTTGCATTTATTGTCACAGACATCCAGATGGTTATTGGTTACCGGGGGGGGCCTCCAATGCAGGTGGAGAAATTTTACGTGATCATCGCAATGAATTAAGCAGTCTAGAAGAGACTACAAATCCTGATTTGATTCCGAATTGTTTGGTTTACCCGTCTGTTCGCAAAGGTGAGCGGCTTCCTTTTTTCGATGTTAATTTTGTGCCCTTTTTTGAGGGAAATAAAAGAAGTGGAAAAGACTACCTCTTGGGATGTATGGAAGGCATCGCCTTTATCGAATCTCTAAGCTACTCCCTCTTAGAGAAATATGGTGCTTTGGTGGGGAATAATATTTTTGCTACTGGTGGAGCAGTTTCAAGTAGTCTTGGTCTACAAATCCGTGCAGAGGTTTTACAAAAGTCTTTGCATGTACCTGCTCATCCCCATTCGGCAATGGGAGCTGCGATACTGGCTGCGGCGGGACATTACAATCGGACAGTTGGGGAAGTTTCCAAGGATATGGTTTCGATAAAGCAGGTTATTGAGCCGAGTTCTTCTTTAAGTAAAGAAAGATCAGAAAGACTCGCTCATTTTCGAAACCGTTGTTCGTTGTGAGTATGGAGATGAAACTTTTGATTTCAGATTTGGACGGGACCATTGTGGAAACAGAGGATTACCACCGCCTTGCTTATAATGCACTTTTTTCCGAACTTGGGCTTTCCCGAAGTTGGTCGAAACAGAATTACATCGATCGACTACAAACCATGGGCGGTAATAAATTGCGGGAGGTATTTGCCTGGCTGGAATTACCTGAAGAGGAGTTTGAAGCGACTAAGAAGAAACTTTACCAACAAAAGACCAAGCTTTATGCGGATTTAATTACTGCTGACTTAAGGTCGGGGAAACTGGGGCTCCGTCCTGGAATAAAAAGGTTATTCACTGAAGTACAGGGGGCTGGTATTCCTATTTCTATAGCCACTGCCTGTGTGGGTTGGGCGGCGGAGCAAGTAATTGAAGCTGGATTAGGTAAAAAATTTCTAAGTTCCTTGATGGTGCTTTGCGGAGGAGAATCAACGGAAAGAAAAAAACCATATCCCGATATTTATTTACTAACGGCTAAGCTATCAAAGGTAAATGCTGCATCCTGTGCCGTGCTTGAGGATACAGAGCATGGTATGAGAGCAGCAAAAACTGCGGGAATGGTCTGCGTCTCAACTCCTAGCGAATTTGCCATGGATCATGATTTTTCAAATTCTGACTTAGTTTTAGAGGATTTAGAAACTCCCAAACCGTTTACACTTCATGACTTACAATCCCTTTTTGGGTTAGCAGAAGAATGAACTTAATTAAGCTTTTTTATCTTATCTTTTAGTTTCCAAACTCGTGGGTGTTCAGCACCAAGGTTGTGGGAAAATATATCCAAGGCTTTTTTGTATGCTTTATTTGCTTCAAGTTCATTGCCGAGAATGAAGTTCATTGAGCCAATGGTTTGATATGTTTCTCCAACTTCAATATGTTTGTTGCCCAATTGTCTTTTAAGGTCTGGTAATGTTTTTTCCAGGCGCTTTATTGCACGACGGTAATCATCCTTAGACATACCGTTAGTTTTATTTTGGGTTGCTCGCTTTTGATAAACATCTTGTGCAGTTGGTTGTAGATTAGAAGGCGGGGGGGGGGGCACTTCCGTTATTGAATCCCCATCGGTAGACCGGAACCATTTCTTGGACTTATTGAAGGCGTTTGAAAAGTATTCTACTGTTTGGCTTTTGGTTACTGTAACTCCACTCCCTCCACAAGAGGAAAAAAATAAGAGACATCCTAAAATAAACCATAACCGAACCATGTCTTTCAATTAATGGTTAATAAGGACAAGGGTCAATCTCTCAACTTTTTTTCCGAAGTTGGCTACTTTTAGTATACCTTGTAAAAAGAGATATGAATGTAAACCACTCAGTGCATGATTACAGGAAACTAATTAGTCATTGGCGTCATTTTACCAAAACAAATTCACTGAGATTAAAAGAGTTCTCTATTCATAACGATTTCCCGGTTTACGAAATAAGTAACGGTCTTCTTGATCAAGGTTTGCCCAGTTTATACCTGTCAGCAGGTATCCACGGAGATGAGCCAGCTCCTTGTTGGGCTCTCCTAAAATGGGCAAAAGAAAATGCCTATGCATTTGAAAAGATACCAGTCCTTATCTTCCCATGCTTGAACCCCTGGGGACTCTTAAACAATTCCCGCAAGGATAGAGATGGCAATGACCTTAATCGAGTTTGGTCAAAGAAAGTCCCTCCTTTGGTTAGAGAGATTTTAGATCGTACTCGTAATTTATCCTTCTGCCTAAGTCTTCACCTTCATGAGGATTTTGATGCCAATGGGATATATTTATACGAACCTTACTTAGGTGGCTTGAATGACTGTTGGGCAGATAAGATATTATCGGCAGGCAAAGAGGTACTTCCTCTGGATACCCGTAAGAAAATAGACGGAAGAAAAGCCCACAAAGGAATTATCCGACCTCGGATAAACAATCCTCCTTCTGACGGTTACCCTGAAGCTCTATATTTTGCCAAGATG
>OMJS01000219.1 GCA_900299365.1 Opitutales bacterium | reverse complement strand
TTGATAATTTTGATTTCGAAATGTTTTGGACAGCTTGGGGGGCATCTAGGCTAAGGGACCCGGAGTCTCCTTGGCATAGTTCTACTGCAGATCAAAAAGCCTCCCAAAATTATCCAGGAGTACAGGATGATGAAATTGATCGCCTGATCGAAATGCAGAAGGGTGAGTACGATATGGATAAGCGTATCGAAATTCTTAAACTAATTGATAATCGTTTGGCCGAAATTATTCCTTACATTTTTTTGTGGCAGTCAGATCATGGAAGAATTCTTTACTGGAACAAATACCAGACTCCGGAATATGTCTTTGATAAATTCGGACAGGAGGAATCCATCATTACCTATTGGTGGGAGGATCCCGTCATGGTAAAAGAATTGGATCAAGCAATGGAGACCGATCAGGCACTGGCCAAGAAACCATTTAAAGTGGTTTACCAAGAATGAGAGTTTATTTGATCCGGCGGTTATTGCTGCTCATTCCCACCCTGCTTGGAATAACTGCTATCTGCTTTACCCTCATTCAATTTGTACCGGGCGGTCCGGTAGAGGAACTAATCTCCCGAGTACGTGCTCAAAGTAGTTTGGAGGGTGGGGGAGGATCGACCGCACAACAACAAATCACCGAGGAAGAAATTGAAAATATCCGGGCATACTATGGATTCGATAAGCCTGCACTGACCCGTTATTGGGAATGGTTAGGCAAGGTTGTCCGCTTTGACTTGGGTACCTCTTATTTTTACGAGGAACCGGTCTGGGATGTAATTAAATCAAAATTTCCTATCTCTTTATTTT
The DNA here is from genome assembly GCA_900299365.1 of Opitutales bacterium. Classification (GTDB taxonomy): domain Bacteria; phylum Verrucomicrobiota; class Verrucomicrobiia; order Opitutales; family Seribacteraceae; genus Chordibacter. The sequence goes on along the minus strand of OMJS01000219.1, from coordinate 7,812 downwards.
TTGGCCTCGTCTCATTTGTTCTCTCCTATTCAATATGTATTCCTCTGGGTTTATATAAAGCGATGTGGAACCGAAGTAGGTTTGATCTGCTTAGCTCGATCATGATCTTTGCCGGGTACATAATCCCAGGATATGCCCTTGGTATATTATTGATAATTTTTTTTAGCGGGGGAAGTTACCTCGACTGGTTTCCTTTGGGTGGTATCGTGAGTGAAGATTTTGAATCGATGGGATTTTGGGAAGGAACCCTTGATTTTCTTCACCATATGTCTCTGCCCCTGATTTGTTTTATGGCCAGTGAATTTGCCTTTTTGACCATGCTTATGAAAAATTCCCTACTTGAGGAAATTCGTAAGGAATATGTAAGGACTGCTATGTTTAAAGGTGCGGCTTTCGGCCGGGCTGTTTGGAAACATGCCCTGCGTAATGCCCTTATTCCATTGGCCACCCGCATGAGTGAAATTTTTACTCTCATGTTTACTTCCGCCCTCTTGATCGAAAAAGTTTTCGATATCGATGGAATGGGTTTATTAGTCTATAACTCGATATTGAGTAGAGACTACAATGTAGTACTCGGGGTGATTCTGATATCAAGTATTATGGCTTTGTTGGGCAGGTTATTCTCGGACATGCTTTATATAACCATCGATCCGAGAATAAAATTTAATTGATGTAGTAGGTATGGCATTGTTTTCCAAACTTACCCGGGATCGATGGAGCAGATTCCGAAGGATCAAAAGAGCATGGTATTCCTTTCTTATTCTCTCGAGTCTGTTCTTTCTTTCCTTGTTTTCCGAAATGCTTTGCAACGACAAGCCCTATATCATGTCCTACAATGGAAAATGGTATTTTCCGATTTTTCATTTCTATCCGGAAAAAGAATTCGGTGGGAAATACTCGACTGAGGCTGATTATTTGACCCTGCGAAATTCACCCCTCTTTAAAAAAAGTGATAATTGGATGGTTTTTCCACCGGTCCCACATAGTCCTTTGCATTCTTATATCGACCTCGCAGGTACGCCCCCTCATCCACCTTCTACCGATCATTGGTTGGGTACGGATTCTTCTGCCCGGGATGTGTTTGCCCGTCTTCTTTACGGTTTTCGTATATGTATGCTCTTTTCTTTGATTTTAGCATTCATTGCTACTCTGTTCGGAATTTTGATCGGGGGGTTGCAGGGATATTTTGGGGGACTGATCGATATTGTGGTTCAAAGAATGATCGAGATCTGGTCGTCTTTACCATTCCTCTATGTGGTAATTTTGGTGGGTACAATTTATTCGCGCAGTTTTATGATTCTTATCCTCGTACTTTCCCTTTTTCAATGGATCGGATTGTCCTACTACATGCGGGGAGAATTTCTTAAAATTCGAAATTTAAATTATGTGAAGGTTGCCAAAACCATGGGGATGTCCAACACCCATATTCTCTTCCGCCAGATTCTACCTAATGGACTTACGCCGGTCATCACTCTACTGCCTTTCCAGATCATTGGTGGAATCGGAGCATTGACTGCCCTCGACTTTCTTGGATTTGGACTGCAACCCCCGACTCCGTCATGGGGGGAACTTTTGAGCCAAGGTCTCAACAATCTATTTGCCCCATGGTTGGCGATATCCACCGTGGTTTGTCTCTTCACCACCTTACTTCTGGCCACATTTATTGGAGAAGGTGTCCGGGAAGCTTTTGATCCAAGATCATCCACGAATTGAGTATGGAAACCGATTATTCAATAGAGGGCAGGGAGAGCTCCTTGTTACAAGTATCTGATTTATCTATCGGAATAGAACGAATAGATCAGATGCTTCAACTCACAGATAGGGTATCTTTTGATATTAGGGGAGGTGAGATTCATGGTTTGATTGGCGAGTCAGGTTGCGGGAAAAGTATATCATCCCTTGCGATTATGGGAATGTTGCCCGAGCCTGGGGGAACTTTGCTTTCCGGTACTATTCGATTCAGAAACGAGGATATTTTCAGCTTGGATCAAGCAGGACTCAATGCATTGAGGGGAGATAAGATATCGATGATATTTCAGGAGCCTTTCGCTGCGATGAATCCATTAATCCGTATTGGCGATCAAATGCTTGAAGTATTTGAATATCATTCCTCAGATTTTGACGGAAATCAAAAGATCAGGGATTTGCTAAATGAGGTCGGACTAACGGATCATGAAAGAATACTAAAGTCATTTCCCCATGAATTGTCCGGTGGTATGCTCCAACGAATTATGATTGCTATGTCCCTGCTATTGGACCCCGAATTACTGATTGCGGACGAGCCTACCACAGCACTTGATGTAACGGTACAGGCCCAGATAATGAGCTTGATTGTACGACTGTGTAAGGAGCGTAAAATGTCCGTTTTACTTATTTCCCACAATATTAGCCTAATGGCTCAATATGCCGATCGAATTTCAGTCATGTATGCCGGACAAATTGTAGAAAGTAATGACATGGTACCCTTTTTAGAAAACCCTTTCCACCCCTATTCCAGAGGATTAATGAGAGCGATCCCCACACTGGATCAGGAAAATAACCAGATCATTTCTATCCGTGGTCAGGTACCGGAACCGGGGAAGTATCCCAGAGGGTGTCGATTCAAGGATAGATGTTCGGATGCCACCGAACAATGCTTAGATGAAGTACCCGAGAAAATCTCACAAAATAAGGGGAAGTACCGTTGTCACTATTAGCAAATAATTCATCCAATCCGATTGTTGAGGTTCGGGATTTACAAACCTGGTTTCCCGTAAAGACCGGCTTATTGGGCCGCACAAGAGATCACATTAAAGCAGTGGATAAAGTAAGCCTGCAGGTTTACACTGGAGAAATTGTTGCCCTAGTTGGAGAATCTGGTTGTGGCAAGAGTACACTGGGTAATTGTCTTGCCGGACTTCTTCCCATACAAGGGGGTGAATTGTCTTTCCGTGGTCAATCTGCCATAAAGAATAACCAGTTACGACGGGATGTATTTCAAAATAAAGTACAGGTTATTTTTCAGGATCCCTATTCCTGTTTAAATCCGAAACATACAGTTTTTGAGATACTTTCGTTCCCTCTGCTTTATCATAAGATTTGCGACAGCAAGAATGTGAGTGATTATATCGCTTCATTATTAGAACAAGTAGGTATGTCTCCGGAATATATGAATCGTTATCCTCACTCATTCAGTGGGGGACAGAGGCAAAGAATTTCTATTGCCCGGGCAATTGGAATGAAACCGGAATTAATGATTTGCGATGAAATTGTTTCATCGCTCGATGTATCTATACAGGCTCAAATTGTCGAACTGCTGCTTGAATTGAGAGAAAAATTGGGGTTGGCCTTGCTTTTTATTGCTCATGATCTTTCTCTTGTCCGATCGCTTTCCGATCGTCTATATGTGATGTATTTAGGAAAGATTGTAGAGTCTGGAAAGACTGCGGAGGTATTGTCAAACCCTATGCATCCTTACACCCGAGCTCTCGTGCAATCCGTACCTACCCTTGACCGTTCCCGTCCCCCGATAATTCTACAGGGTGAAGTGCCTTCCTTTTCCAATATGCCCAAGGGTTGTAGTTTTCAGAACAGATGCCCCAACCGGTCTGATCAATGCTTGGGCGAACCACAAATTTCCCAAGCTGAAAATCGGGAGATTCGCTGTTTTCATCCGGTGAATCACCAAAGTTGATTTCAGAACTTAATTCTTTCTTGGAAAGTAAATATTTTTCTAACGTGCGCAACTAAGGGTTGTAAGGAAGCCCGTTTCGATGTCTTTAGAATAAGGCGTGAAGGTAACGGTATTTGTTTCCCCCAAAACCACAGTTTTGGACCCCCAGGGCGCGGCAGTTGAGCAAGCGATAAAAAGCTTGGGCCACCATTCAATCGAGGGGGTCCGGGTCGGAAAGACGGTAACCTTTGAAATGGAGGGTTCTGATACTCCGGAAATTCGAGATGAGATCGATCGCTTGTGCGATGGATTGCTTAGCAATCCGGTGATCGAAGATTATCGATACGAGATCACTTCCGAGTGAAGATTTTCCGTCATCTCGACCGGGCCGGTAATATGGGCTTTGGTCGGTTCGATGAGCAGGGTCGTACCTTTTTGATCGTTCAAAAACCAGATGGTTCATTTGAGGCGACAGATCAGGCCATTACTCCTTTTCAATTACTCACACCGATTGACTTTCGTTGCATCTATGCAGTCGGGCACAACTATCGGGCACATGCAGAGGAAACGGGAACAGAAATTCCCAAACACCCAGTAATTTTCATGAAGGCTCCCACCACGGTACAAAACCCGGGAGATCCCATCGTTATCCCCCGATATTTGCGCAGTGATAAAGTCGACTATGAAGGCGAGTTGGGGGTGGTGATAGGCAGGCCCTGTAAAAATGTCAGTCCGGCAGAAGCACTTTCTTATGTTCTCGGATTTGTGGCAGCCAATGATGTCAGCGCACGGGATTGGCAGAAAGAAAAAGGGGGTGGTCAATTTTGCCGAGGTAAAAGCTTTGATACTTTTTGTCCGGTCGGTCCCTGTCTGGTAACAACGGATGAATTACCCGATCCTTCCAACCTTACTCTTCGTACCTTTGTCAATCAGGACAAAATGCAAGAATCTTCCACCAAAGATATGATTTTTGATGTCCCTACCTTAATTTCATTTCTCAGTGGGAGTACCACCTTATTGCCGGGCACGCTTATTCTTACCGGTACACCAAGCGGGGTGGGGGAAGCGCGGGACCCGAGAAGATATCTTGTGCCTGGAGATGAAGTGACCGTGGAGATCGAAGGGATTGGTATGTTGACCAACCCGGTGGTGGAGGAAGTATTTGAGGATGAACCATCCAAGGAGGAAAAAATATCGTGAAGGTAGCAATTATTCAATTTCCGGGTTCCAATTGTGATTGGGATGCCGAGCACTCAGTAGAGGATGTCATCGGTCTGCCCGCTGGACGGGTATGGCACAAAGACTCTCTGCCTGATGGAACGGAGGCAGTCATCGTGCCTGGGGGATTTTCATTCGGCGATTATCTTAGATGCGGGGCAATTGCCCGCTTCTCTCCAATAATGAAGGATTTGCAACGCTTCGCTGATCAGGGCGGACAGGTGCTCGGAATATGTAATGGTTTTCAAATTCTTTGTGAGTCAGGTTTACTACCAGGTGCATTGGTTAGAAATGATTGTATGGAGTTTCGTTGCCTAAACCAAGGTCTCAAGGTGGAAGAATCCAATGATCGGTTTAATAGCAAAATTCTTGGCGATAATCTCTCTTTACCTATTGCTCATGGCGAGGGGAACTACCGAGCTAGTGATGAAGTGGTTGCAGAATTAGAGACCAACAAACAGATCCTTTTGCGCTACATGCCCAACCCCAATGGTTCAATCAATGATATCGCGGGAATTCGAAATAATGCTGGCAATGTATACGGTATGATGCCACATCCGGAACGAGCGGTGGAGGATCATCATCCCTGCCTCGATGGATTGCCAGTTTTAAAAGCCTTCCTTCAACCTCTGCTTAACTCTTCTCCTGTCGAACTTTCTGCATAAAAAGTCATGGAAACTTCCACCCCATCCCTGCCTTCCAATCCCGATCCTTGTCTTAATGTTGAGATAACTGAGGAATTAATAGCTCAGCATGGTCTTTTGTCCGAGGAGTATCAACAAATTCTTCAAATTCTCGGTCGTACTCCAAACCTTACCGAGTTGGGTATCTTTTCGGTCATGTGGTCAGAGCACTGTGCCTACAAAAATACCCGCAAATTACTCAAGCTATTTCCCACCGAAAAAAAGGATAAGGAGGCGATTGGACAAGTCCTTGTCAAAGCGGGTGAGGAAAATGCTGGGGTCATTGATGTGGGCGAAGGTTGGGGAGTCGCCTTCAAAATCGAATCGCATAACCACCCTAGTGCAATCGAGCCATTTGAAGGAGCGGCTACGGGAGTGGGTGGTATTGTGCGCGATATTTTTACCATGGGTGCACGTCCTGTTCTCCTTACCAATTCATTACGTTTTGGATCCCTTGAGTCCAGCCAAGTAAAGCGATTATTCCGCGGGGTCGTTAGCGGTATATCTCACTACGGAAACTGCCTAGGGATTCCCAATATGGGCGGAGATGTATACTTTGATGATTGTTACGAGGGAAACCCACTGGTCAATGCCCTGTGTGCCGGTATTCTAAGACATGAGGAAATTCAAAAGGGAGCAGCCACCGGGGTGGGTAACCCGGTTTATTATGTTGGCCCAGGTACCGGGCGTGATGGATTGGGCGGTGCCAGCTTTGCATCGCGGGAATTGACTGAGGAGAGTGCGGAGGATCGTCCAGCAGTCCAGAAAGGAGATCCTTTCATGGAAAAACTCCTACTTGAAGCTTGTTTGGAAATGATGTCTATCCCTGGACTTGTCGTGGGGATACAGGATATGGGGGCGGCTGGACTCACCTGTTCGACTTGTGAAACTGCATCCCGTGGAGATTCAGGGATAGAGATAGATTTGGACCTGGTTCCCCAGCGGGAAACTGGGATGAATTCCTACGAAATTATGCTTTCCGAAAGCCAGGAGCGCATGTTGGTAATCGTGGCTAAAGGGCGTGAGCGAGAACTCGAGGAAGTATTTGAGAAGTGGGATCTACATGCTGCCCACATTGGTGAGGTGAAAGAGGGAGACCGTATGGTTGTCCGCCATAAGGGTGTGGTGGTGGCGGACCTACCGGCAAAATCCCTAACTGACGAAGCTCCGGTTTACGACCAACCAACCAGTGAACCTGCTCACTTGGCAAAGGCTCGGGAGTGGAAAATTGAGTCCATTCCCGAGCTTGCTCAGGATAGGGTGGAAGATTCCTTACTCGGATTGCTCAAACATCCCACCATTGCATCTAAAAGATGGGTATGGAAACAATATGATCATATGGTGATGTCTGGATGTACGGTCGAACCGGGAAGTGACGCAGGGGTAGTCAAACTAAGCGTTGCCGGAATCAATAAATATCTCGCTATCGCCAATGATTGTAATAACCGCTTTTGCTACCTCGATCCCTATGCAGGTGCCCAGATCGCATTTGCTGAGTGTATGCGTAACTTGGCCTGTTCCGGTGCTCGAGCCCTTGCGGTTACTGATAATTTAAATTTCGGTAATCCCAGTAAGCCTGAGGCATATCATATGCTAAAGGAGTGTGTGAAAGGCCTAGCCGATGCATGTTCATTCTTTGATGTCCCTGTGGTTGGTGGAAATGTCAGTTTGTATAATGAACATGGTGACGGAGCAATCGATCCTACCCCCGTGGTATCGATGGTCGGATTGATCGATCAGGCGGACTGGGTGACCCGTAGTGGGGTTAAGGAATCCGGATTGGAGCTTATTTTGCTTGGTGGTCTGCCCTATGAATTGGGAGCGAGCTATTACTTGCAGACCCAACTCGGTAAAAAAGAGGGTACTTGTCCCTCAGTAAACTTGGGGGCAGAAAAAACCCTGCAGGACTTTTTAATTGCACAAATTGAAAAGGGTAGAATTTCCGCAGCTCATGATATTTCCGAAGGCGGTTTATTGGTCTGTCTGGCAGAAATGCTTTTTGATGGTGACGGTTTGGGCGCATCCCTTGCAACTCCTGAACTTGGTAAATCCGGAAGATTGGACGCTCTGTTGTTTGGGGAGAGCCAGGCAAGGGCAGTTATTGCGGTTCGACAGGAAGACCGGGAGGACATTCTTCAAGCAGCTGAACAAATGGGGTTGCCTGCTCTTTGCCTCGGTCAAACGGATCATTCTGATCAATTAAAGCTTCAGGTTTCAGGGGAAACGATCTTAGATACAAAAGTTTCCGGCTTGAAGAAT
>OMJS01000218.1 GCA_900299365.1 Opitutales bacterium | reverse complement strand
TCGCAGTACTGGCAATCCGCAATCGCACCAAATGAAAATTTGTATTTAGTATTCTTTTTTTCTTTAGCAAGTACGGATGCACAAAGTGCAAAAGAAATGAGGACTAAGAACCGGATCACTCGACCTCGTGGATGGTATGGTCGATACGGCCCTTGAAGGGGATTCCATCGACAGATTGTAATTCATAATCAATCTGAAGCATATGGACGGGATGCAGGTTAGACACATGCAGGGCGATGGTTTTCCCGTCTCCCAGAAGTTCCACTTTATCCAGTTTCAAATCATTCACTGGAATTTCAGGAGATCCATAATTGGATGACCATTTCAAATTCCATGCCCCAAACTTATACTTCGACAAATCATTGGCATGTTGGGGATCGAGCACCTCATAGAACCCAACCTCAATGCGATCTTTCTTAACCTCCAAAGATTTGGGTAGATGGACAGGCTTGCCGGTGTAACGGATCCGATCAAAACCACCGGTTCCCTTGGCATTGGTCTGCCAACCCTTGAGTCCGGATACATAGAGTTGGCCATCTGAAGGATTAATTCGTGCCCGCATTGCACTACTCGACAATTCAACTGGGATTTGGGAAACCCCACCCTGTATCTGGCCATTTCTTTCATCCTTGAGCACGACATACAGTTTACTCTGACCATAGGACATATGGAGGAGCTGATCCTTGAGAGGGCCCCATTTATCGCTGGTCACCCAGACCTGTCCACCACCAGAGTTATCAACTCCTCTCTTCTTGCTCATCCAAACCAACGGCTTGGGTGCTTCTTCAGGAAAATGCTGAAAGCCAGGTCGTTGCATGTAGGTTCTGCCATATTCCCCCCATTTTTTGTAAGGGACTTCATACCCTGCGATCGGAGAACTTTTAAATTTACGCTCTCCTCTGTAAGAATCGATCACACCATTAAAACTACCTGGTTTGACCCAATTTAAGGGAGCGGCAGGAACAAAAGTACCCTCATTGTCTCCCGTGGTCACCTCACCATTCGGTCCAACTCCAATGCCATTAGGGGCACGAAATCCGCTAGCAAAAATGGATAGTTCATCTCCAGAGGGAGAGATTTTCAGGACACATCCATGATGTCTGCCAAGCCGCTCAAACCCTCTTCCGCCCGCCCGTACCGGACAGCCCATACTGAAATAGAAGTTTCCTTGGGGGTCGGTCTGCAGATCGAAACAGAAGGCATGAAAGCCCTCAGTGGCATCCCAATCGTTATTAAAATTCTCCAGAAAATCTGCTTCTCCATCGTTGTTAAAATCATGAAAACGGGTGATCTGATTGTCTCCCACAGTATAGATTTTTTCATTTACAATCTTTAGCCCCAAAGGTTCATGCAAACCCGTGGCAAAGCGTTTCCATTTCACATTCTGTAATTGATCATCAATTCCACTCACGATCCACACATCACCATCCCAGGTACAAACCGCAGCAGATTCCCCATCGGCAAAGAAGTCGAATGCTCCAATCCGCATACCTCCATCGAATTTATTGTTGAAAGGAATACCAATACGGTCGACCACATAGGCGTTCTGGTCATCGGTGGAAAGTTCTCCTTTTGTCACAATCGGATCGCCCCATTGAGCTGAACCTCCTTTGGTGAAAGTGGATAAATTCTCTGCCCGACCGGAAGCGGATTGAATAGCTGGCTGGTAAGCTGGATTGCCTGCCCAGATACCAATCTTGGTGCGGTGTTTCCCCTTGGGCAGATGGAGCAGAAGTAAATTACGCTGAAAATGAAGTTCTGCATGTAACGGACCATCGGTGATAAGAAAATTACACTTATTTCCCTCCCAATTCAGGGACCAGGTGGCTGCTACCTTTTCTGCACTCTCTCCTTCAGCAAGCACAACCCACGAATCATCTGGTAAATTGGTTTCCAAAGTCCTGGTAAATGCTTTAAAACCCTGACCGGAAACATAGCCAGGCATATCTAGCACACTACCCTTCCCAACACTGTAGGAAAAAATGACCCGTCCATTATGCACATAGTGACCCTTGAAGTGTGCCCAGTCTTTTGGCAAAGCTCCCATTGGAGGAAAGGATTTGTAGGGCTGAGGTCGTGGATCATCCAATTTAAAAACTTTTGACTTAAGAGGTATAATTCCAGTTGCAGGGTCGCCCATTACAGGTAGGCCAACAAAGGGTTGAGAGTCTTTACTTGTGGCTGCTTTGGCCCAGCCAGGGCGAATACCTGTCTGGAAAAGATTGTGCTTATACTTGGTTACCGCGGCACTTCCGTGAGCACCTCCGAAAGGCATACCCTTGGCTTCCAAGCTTTGCGGATTCATCCAGGCAAAGGAATAAGACAGGGTCTCGCTATCAAAAACCATCACCGCTCTGCGGTCAGGCCCCAATGGCACGAGGTGTGCACGAGAAACAATATAGGCAACCTCGGACCGACACTGCTGAATTTCGTCGAAGAGAATGCGGGCACGAGCAATCAAACCATCCAAGTCTGAGGTTTCCTTTGGTATTAATTCAACTTCTGCAACTTGCATAGGAGTTCCTTGGCCACCGATAAGCTCAGGAAAAAGAATTTTGTAGGTTGAATATTTTGCAGAGTTTTCAAAAGAGATCCGGCGGCGTTGAAAGCGCTCTTTGAATGGGGGGAAAGCACCTTTGGCGATCAATTTAAAATCTTGGTCATGGTTGGTCCCATAGAGCTCGAAAGAGTTCGGATCTCTCTCCGGAGCGTCGTTGGCAGAAGTGAGGGACAACCCAACAACTGCAGATGGTTGGGAATGGATAATCAGTCCACTGCCTGCCCCATCAAAGTTGAGGTACTTTGTTTTGGGATTATCATCCACTGCCAGACCGGGATGTTCATTATCAGGAAATTTTTTAGATGTCCCAACAACTTTGGCTTCAGGTTCAGTGATATCCACTTTCAATTTTGTCACTAAATCCTGCAAGCTCATTCCACGATAGCTTTTACCCCCTAGACGTACGGCATCTTTGATAATTTGGTTTTCTTTTTTATGTAAGTCATGAAGATATTTCGGAGCATTTTTACCAGGAGGCCAAGCAATACTAGGGGATGCTTTCTCTATGGCTGTGGATACCACCGGGCCAAACCGTTTGGTAAAGAAACCCTTTGGTGAAAGTTGCTCGTGCTGGATAGACTTTTCTGGTTTATAGGCAACCGCATGCTCGATTACTTCCTCTGCAATTTGTTTGATCTGATCATCTGTAAGATCGAGATGTCCGCCTTTCGCGGGCATCTTTACTAACGCCTGAGAATCGGGGGGACTGCCGTTTACTATAAAGTTTACCACCGCATCAAGCCCTCCCTCATTGACTACTTTGGAAGTGAGCAGACTGGGAAACACCCCCCCCACACCATTAAGATCTGGTCCATGACAAGGAGCACAGCGCTGGGTAACTAGATCCGATGGCTTGGTTACAGCCAGTAGTTGCGAGGAAAAAGAAAGAAAACAAAGACCAGCAATGATTCGGTTTAGCATAATAAAGAGAAAGAGTCTGGTTTAAGAGCTGAGAAAAAAAATTCTATTTTTTAACTAAAGGAGTATGGGCTTCCTCCATGATCTTTTTAATTTTGGAAACAATCTCAGGATGAGAATCAGCCAGGTTTTTGGACTCTCCGGGATCCTTACTCAGATCGAAGAGTTCAATATTACCCGTGCGGTTCTTCCATTTTTTCCAACCACGCAGAACACCCTTCCATTTCCCCAAGCGCACTGCTTTGTCATGGTCTTTGGTCTGGGGATGCTCAAAATATAAATAGTCGTGCTTTTTTTGTTCAGTACCGGTGAGAGTAGGAAGAAAAGAGATACCATCAGATTGTTTGGGCGTGGGTTGGTCAGTCAAATCTGCCATGGTCGCAACCACATCCCAAAATGCACTGATGTGATCACTTTTACTGCCCGGCTTGATCTGGCTGGGCCAACGGGCAAGAAAGGGAGCATTGATTCCACCCTCATAAAGATCGCGTTTAATTCCACGCAACGGGCCATTGGAATCCCAGAAATTTGGATCGTGCCCACCCTCGCGATGGGTACCGTTATCACTGGTAAAAAGAATCAGAGTGTTTTCATCTACTCCCAGCTTGGTAACTAAACCGAGCAACTCCCCGATCTGGTTATCGAAGTTCTCCATCATTGCCGCATAGCCGGCGATAGGATTTTTTACATCGGGACAGGGCTCACCTGGACCGGCACCATACTTACCAATACGGCCATCAAATTCAGGATATACCTTTCTCCATTTATCATGCAGTTCCTTGGGGGCATGCATGGCAGCATGAGGAACTGCGGTGGGAATGTAGCAAAAGAACGGTTTTTTCTGTTTTACACTGCTTTTGATAAAGGAAAACGCATCCTCCATAATCAGGTCGTGAATGAAAGTACCTGATTCAAGTGGCATTTCCTTACCGTCTCGTACAATGCTTGTAGGATAATAGGTATGGGCAATCATCTGGCTTTTCCATCCGCTGAAATGGTCAAACCCATGAGTCATAGGATTCTGGGGTCCCGCTTCATTGGTATGCCCTAGCCCCCACTTACCGAATGCACCCGTTGCATAACCGGCATTTTTGAAAATACGCGGCAAGGTAACCATTTTGGGGTCCAGGGCGAGAGTGGGCTCATGCCCATTTCCCCGACAATGTACATGTCCGGGATGCTGACCAGTCATTAGAACCGCCCGGGAAGGTGAACACACAGTATTGCCAGAGTAATGACTGGAAAACTTCATTCCCTCGAGAGCCAACCGGTCGATGTTTGGGGTTTTAAGCTTTTTCTGCCCATAGCAACCAAGGTCTCCCTTTCCAAGATCATCTGCCAAGATGTAGATCACATTGGTAGGTTGATCAGGTTTTGCCGATACTACTCCAAATGAGGTAAACATTAAAATTAGTGAGGAAAATATCCTAAATTTTGACATAGCCCGAACCTTGTAAAAATCCCTAACCACGGGCAAACCCATATTTTGGAATTTTCCAAAATAAAAAGGGAGGTGTCCGAAAACACCTCCCTTCCTATTAAGATAAACCTTTATCCGTTCGTCAGCCTTTTCGACCGAGAACTGACATCACAATCAGCAAGGCCACAATACTGGCTAGGCTGGCACCAGCACCGATGAATGAATTCACCACGCTGGTAATGTTTCCGATGATGTCGATTCCACCACCACCGGTACCGAACACGACTTGAACTACTACAAGCAGTCCGATCGCCCCGATTAGGATTTCCGTAAGGCCGCCAATGGCTTCCTTTAGTTTACTGGCTACATTATCCATGTTTTTTTCCCCCCACTTTTAGGTTAGGTTTGTTTCAGTTATTTTCAGTTTTGCAGAGTAAGGAAAATTCCTACTTATTGCTCCGCTGAAAAATGGCTAAAATCAAGAGAATCGCAATCAGACCAACAAAGCCGTTTTGCCCCCCTATCTGATTTACAATCTGTGTGATGTTCGCGATGACGCTTCCTCCGAAGATCGCCCCAGTTCCGAACACGATTTCCACGATTACGCCGAGCGCAATTAATCCGATTCCTATTTGTGACACGAGCTTGATCCACTCATGCAACTGCGAGATCATATCTTTCATGTGTTTCCCTCTCTGTTTAGTTTCGGAGCCAAGGGTGCCCTGCTTCGATCAAGCCGAAACACAATAAGAGCATCCACCATCCTTGACATCACCTTCAGGCATCAGATCAACTTATACACAAACTGTCAACATCTTATAATTAATGATATTCATACTTTAATTTAAAAATATTCATTAATTAGTGGGCAATTTTGTTGAGCAAATTAAAGGACACTCAATGAATTCGTCTATTCACGTTTATAACTAAACACTACACCAAGAAGTTTATCGGAAACAAAACACGCTCCTTCTCAGGGCAATCAACAACCATTCAGATTATTTAGGTGAGAGTAAGTGTCGAACTTTGTCGTATTCAGGATTAACACACTTATCTCCCCAGCGCTTCAAAGTCGAAAGTAAGCCAATTTCTGATTCAGGTTCCTGACCCTTGTCCCCCGTTTTCTTAATCCATTCTGCCAAGTAAGCCCTGTGTCGATTGAGTTGCTTGGAGAATTTCGGGTCTTTCGCAAGGTTTTGAATCTCGTGAGGGTCCTTGGAGAGATCATATAATTCCTCAGTTTCTTTTCCGTTAGGATCGAAGAAAACCATCTGCACTTCATTCATTTCTCCGGCTGCCATCATCGCCCGAAACTTTTGTGAAACCGGCCACGGATCTTTGTAACTGGGTTGCATAAAAGGACGATCATCAGTGTAATTGCGAAGATATTTGAAACGGGGAGTGATAACTGCACGAATCTTCTCGATTGTAAAATCGCAACGATCACGGGCAGAAATAGTATATTTTTTTGGCTGGTAGTCTTTGGTAAAAATATCTTGTCCCTCCATATTTTTTGGAATCGAAATACCAGCAAGAGCAAGTGAGGTAGGAGCAAGATCAATGCTGTTGATCAAATCATCCCGAACCAAGCCTTCTTTAATTCCTCTCCCACTAATAATAAAGGGCATGTTAATTCCCCCCTCGTAGAGCATTTGTTTGTGCCGATGAAGTTTGTAACCATGATCGCTGAAAAGGAAAATTACGGTTTTATCATACAGCCCATCCCGCTTCAAGGCAGTGACAATTTGACCGATCTGATCATCGGTAAAAAGAAGGCAATCGTAATGATGGGCAATCTCCTCCCTAACCTCGGGGATATCTGGGTAGTAAGGTGGAACAGGCACCCTGTCACGAGAAATGACTTTCCTCGCACGCTTACCCGATTTACCTCCCGAGATTTGAATCTGTCCGAAAAAAGGTTTGCCATCAGGGCATCCATTCCAATCCGATCCATTTTTGGCACCTTTGAAATTCCATCCTCCATGATGGTGGTCATAAATTTCATCCCGATCGAATTCGAAATTGAAATCGTCTTTCCCACTGCCTTCATTAAAAGTGTAATAACCAGCATCACGAAAGATCTTAGGAACCAACCTCACTCCTTTGGGTAAAATGTTTTTGTCGTATTCACCCATCGATTTCCCTCGAAAATCAGCCCGGCAACTACGGTGATGGTGAGCCCCGACTGTCGTTTGCATCATCCCAAGAATGGTACCAGAACGCATTGCTGAACAGACCCCTGCTGATGTATAGAAACGATTGAACCGAATACCTTCATCAGCAAGATTGTCGATATTAGGAGTCTTGATGACTTTATCACCATAGCAGCTGAACCATCCACTAACATCCTCCAAATAAATCCATAGAATATTGGGCCTGACATCCTGCCCCTGAATCATGGAATGAACAAAGAATGCGTAAAAGAAGAAAAAGAAATAATAAATTTTCATAAGTTCATGCAAGATGATGGATAGATTCTTGAAAAGGGTAAATGCTCCTTAAAAATCACTTTTATTTTGAAATATGAAAAGGTTGAAAATTTCGGCTCGTTCAAACTAAGCCTTCTGCTAGGATGCTTCATCTAATGGAAGAACTCAGTATTATCACACAACTTTCGCACGAATTTGGTACTCCGGAATATGTCAAAGGAGGCGGAGGAAACACCTCCTTCAAAAACGAATCTACCCTTTGGGTTAAGCCATCGGGCACTACGCTGTCCGGTTTGTCTGAGGATACCTTTGTGCAGTTAGATCGTTCCAAAATTGACCGATTGTATGCCACCGAAACGCCAGCGGATTCAGCTGCCCGTGAGGAACTTGTCAAAAACATGATGGCCGATGCGGTTTGCGGTGGCACTGGAAGACCATCAGTGGAAGCACCCCTACACAATGTTCTTTCCACCAAGTATGTCGTTCATACCCATGCCTTATTGGTAAATGGAATGACTTGTGCAATCGAGGGTGTAGAAGTGGCCAATCGACTCTTCCCCGAAGCCCTCTGGGTCGAGTACATCGATGCGGGGTATACTCTTTGTATGGAGCTGAAGGGAAGAATAGAACAATATGAAGCCGAGAATGGCAAAACTCCTGGAGTAATTCTACTCAAGAACCATGGAATTTTTGTGTCTGGTAATAGTGCGGAAGAAATCCGAGCTCATTATGCATCCATCATGGAGCCCTTGCGTGCTGAATACGACCGATTAGGAATTAATGAGCATCTGACCATTTCTGACTCGCAGGCTGATACCGAAACAGAAACAACCATTCAGGAAATTTTTGGAGAGGATGCCAAATTCGTGCTGTCCAGTGGATTGTTTACCTGCGTACCTGGCCCGATCACTCCTGACCATTTGGTTTACGCCCGTGCCTTTCCGTTTGATGCTGAATTAACTCAGGAAAATGCAGATACCTATCGCTCCACCCATGGATTTGCTCCCAAAGTGGTGATTGCCAATGATCGGGTCTATGGACTTGGTAAGACCGAGAAAAATGCCCAACTTGCCTTGGAATTTGCAATGGACGGCGCCCAAGTGCTGCAACTATCTCAGGCCTTTGGTGGTGTGGAATATATGTCCGATGCAGCCCGCGAGTTTATTGAAAATTGGGAGGTGGAATCCTACCGACAGTCGGTAGCCAGTTAATCAATGTAAGATAATTATATTATTAGTTTTTATCTTTCCTAAAATAAATACTCACTAAAGATCTAAGGGTTCCAGACCTTAAACAAAGCCTCGGCCATATGAGACGGAGTCTCGGCAACAGAGATACCGGCATCCAGTAAGGCTTCCACTTTTGCCTCGGCCGTTCCTTTGCCACCGGAAACAATGGCTCCGGCATGTCCCATACGGCGACCTGGAGGTGCCGTACGGCCCGCAATAAAGGCAGCACAAGGCTTGCTTACATTTTCCTTAATAAATGCTGCGGCTTCCTCTTCCGCGGTTCCACCAATTTCTCCGATTAGAATGATCGCCTCGGTCTCGGGGTCTTCATTGAACAATTTTACAGCGTCTAAATGACTGGTTCCATTAATCGGGTCACCTCCAATACCAATGCAGGTTGATTGACCGTGACCTGCAGAAGTGATTTGCCAAACTGCCTCATAGGTAAGAGTACCTGAACGGGAAACAATTCCTACTTTTCCAGGTTTGTGTATGTACCCAGGCATGATTCCAATCTTGCACTCACCAGGAGTTATAATTCCTGGACAATTCGGCCCGATTAAACGAGAGTTGGAGGTTGCCAGGCGTGCCTTTACCTCTGCCATATCACGGACAGGAATACCCTCGGTAATAGCAATAATCAGGGGGATTTCCGCATCAATCGCTTCCAATATGGAATCAGCGGCAAAAGGAGGGGGCACATAAATTGCCGCTACATTGGCACCGGCTTGGTCCACCGATTCCTGCACGGTATCAAAAACGGGAACTGTGTCCTGAAATTTTTGCCCACCTTTGCCGGGAGTAACTCCAGCCACTACATTGGTGCCATACTCCATGCATTGAGATGTGTGAAAACTACCGGCACTACCAGTGATTCCTTGAACCACCAACCGGGTATCTTTATTGACAAGAACGCTCATGGTAAAATTTTTCGGTTAAATATTAGGATTGAGCAGCAAGTTTGACCACTTTTTCGGCGGCGTCTGC
>OMJS01000217.1 GCA_900299365.1 Opitutales bacterium | reverse complement strand
CAAAAGGCAATGGAACCACCAAATCCACGGATTTTCTGGCCAATTTTCTGATGATCGAGAGCAAGCGAAACGACCGGTGGTAAAGATTTTTCATTTTTCTTGGCATAGGAAGATTCAAGGGCCTGATTGATTCGAACTTGCAACCTCTCCTTCGCATAGGCAAGAGCAGCCACATAACTCTTTGAATCCTTAACATTGGTTTCTTCCCCAGGGTCTGCGGTAAGATCGGTAAGTACATTGGCTTTTACTACCCCATGTATGTCCCTCCATTCGGTGTATCGATAATTTTTAAAACGTATGCTATGACCCGTGGATTCATATGCTGGATAGGAACTGTAGGCATCATAGCGATGACCAACTTCAGGATCTTTGATCAATTTTCTAAAACTTCTACCTTGGCAATGGTTGGGAATGGGTAATCCCACCAAGTCGCAAAGGGTCGGATAAAGATCAATCAATTCGACCAAACGGGATGTTTTCTTTCCTCCCTGTTCACGGGGATCAAAAATAATCAGGGGAACGCGGGTATCGCACTCGAAGTTCGTATGTTTGCACCAACTGGAATGATCGCCCAGTTTCCATCCATGATCTCCCCAGAGTACAACGATAGTATTTTTCTCCAGTCCGCTATTACGCAAGCTATCAAGTACCTTGCCCACACAGGCATCGACATAACTGGTTGCGGCAGCATAACCGTGGAGAAGCCGGCGATTGGTCGCATCTGAAAACTCTCTCGGCCCATTGCCTTCGTAATCACTGTATTTTCTCATTTCCATGGCCTTCAAGTTGGCCGCATGTGAAGGATAACCAGGAGGAATCTCCTTATTCTGAGGCATCTTAAATTGGTTCCGGTCATAAAGATCCCAATATTTTTTGGGAGCACAAAAAGGAAGGTGAGGCTTGCTTAGACCCACCGCCAAAAAAAACGGCCGATTTGAGGATCGAGACAATTCTCGAATAACTTGGACTGCTCGGTCTGCCCGCTTCCCATCGAGATAAGCATGATCTGGGACATCGGCACTTTCCGTCATCGGTCCCTTGGGCGGATCTTTAGGATCACTGATTTTGGTTTCATCCTGAGCTTTTCGCAGAAGGTCGATGTTTTTTTTCCTGAGGTAGTGACCTGATGAATCAACTTTGATCCACTGGCTCCAATTTTTGGGATCTACTCCTGCCCCCGCATTTCCATGATAGATTTTGCCCAAGCCAATAGTTTGATAACCCTGCTCTTTAAAATGCTGGTTAAGAGTAAGGAGGTCGGGGTGCCGCTTCCTCCAGTTCTCAACATGGTAGGTCTGTTCCTTTGTCAGGGTGGGATAGAGACCACTCATAATGGATAACCTCGATGCCCCACAAACTGCCTGTTGACAATAGGCACGCTCAAAAAGTGTGCCTTTGGATGCAAGCCTGTCCATATTGGGAGTTTTAATTCTGGACCCATAAGCACCCAACTCGGGTCTCAAGTCATCCACTGCCAGAAATAAAAGGTTGGGTCTGAGTGCAGAATTCGCT
Source organism: Opitutales bacterium (assembly GCA_900299365.1). Lineage (GTDB taxonomy): Bacteria > Verrucomicrobiota > Verrucomicrobiia > Opitutales > Seribacteraceae > Chordibacter. The sequence continues at coordinate 5,947 of OMJS01000217.1, read as the reverse complement.
CCGACTTTACCCAAAGCAAAACACAAAGTTATGACCGGACAAAAAAGAAAAAATAAAAATTTTTGAAAAATAGCTGGAGTATTAAACTTTATCAAATGCTTCACATTTTTCAGTCTCACTGTTTTTATTATATTATCAACCGAGTTTTATATCACGAAAACCCATTATTGGTTTGCTCAATGGTATATCTGTGATTGATCATATGCAAAATTAACCCCCCATTCTTATGATTCATATTTCAGTTCCCCCGCTTTTAGCTTTTTTTGTATTAGCTTTTTTACCCCTTTTTGGACATCAGCACCAACCTGGCCATCCCAATATTCAGCAACGACTTCATCAAATTGATGTTTCTGTTCATTTAAGGCAGTACGAACAACTGAAGATGCATGCCTTCGAAGCACGCATGAAACTGGAAATGTTAAACCTCAATGCTGTCAGGGATGATGAACTTTTCCACGGTAAAATGCTGGAAAAAAAAGTGAAGGTGCTTGAAGAAAAAGCCAAAGCTATAAGGAATCTGCTTTTACAACACGCAGAAAGATCAAGACAGCATTCACAAGAAAAACGAATGCACATGTCTAGAGAGAAAGTATGCAAAGGGCAAAAGGGTTCGGATGAACATAGAAAAGCAAAGCAACCCCAAGGTAAGCCTAAATGCCAAAAGTCGGAGTGTAATTCGAAAAAACCAAAGCAAAAGAAATAAACTTCTCTTCGGTCTTACTCACCTGATTAACCTATTTTCTCAATACAGGTAAAAGTCTTTATTGAGATTCAGTCTCAAAAAGGCTTTGCAAGCTTAGACACATGATGTAGGTTACTCGTTTTCCTTTCATGCTATTCAAGCAATTCCATTTTTCCTTTCTAATTTGTCTATTTGTCAAATTTTCCCTGCATTTAAATGCCGAGATCAAAGAGACCCATGCAATCATTGGGGAATGGGTTGCGACTGAACGCTTAATTTCGGAGGAAGAAAGTGAGTGGGAGATTGAAAAGTCCGCCTTACTTGACCTTAAACAAGCACTAAGTACAGAACTGGTCGAACTCAATGCTAAGCTCAAGAAGACTGAAGAGGAAGCAGTTGGTGTAGCTAAGCAACGGGAAGATCTTACTGCCCGCAAAGATGCTGCCCTGCAAGCTACTCGTTCACTTCACCAGGGACTCGATCAGGTCGTGACAAAATTGGAACGGGCTTTTTCTCTACTCCCCACTCCGGTGGCAGACCGATTGGCTCCTTACCGCAAAAAACTTACTCCTGGAAAAGGAATGCCGGTTTCGCCTCTTCGTCAGCGAGTGGACGCCCTCGTATCTCTGTTGCAAGCGATTCAAAACTTTCATCGCTCCGTCACTTTGGAAAGACAGGAATTTACCTTAGATGATAATAAATCCCGTGAATTCCAGGTTATGTACTTTGGCTTGGGTACCGCCTATTTTGTAAATGAGTCCGGTACCGTTGCCGGATATGGTCAACCGGGAGACAAGGGCTGGCAATGGACACGCTCTGATAGTCTTGCAGGTGAAATTTCAACCGGTGTGGATATGCTCAACAACCGAGCGATGCCACGCTTTCTCGAACTTCCCATTCCTGCTCCTCAAAGGATAGACCGATGAGATATTTTCTTTTCTGTCTTCTTTTGTGCCTTCTGGGCATTGCAAATTTATCCGCTCAATCCGTGCAGCAGGTACGGGCAGGGGCACGAAATGACTTAAAAGACTCGATCGAGCGGCTCGCCCAGTTACGCAAAAAGATCGAGCAAGAAAAGTCCCCGCTTGCTCAGGAGGTTGCCAGATTGGAACGGGATGCACGCGAAAAAAGAGCGGAAATTGACCGCCGGTTGCGCCAGCGGGACAACCGTGATGCTAGCCTTCTACAACTCAAGGAAGAGGTACGGGAAAATGAAGCCGCTCTCGAAACTTCTCTCCGCTTACTCAAAGACTATGCTCGTGGCTGGACCCAATCTATTCCCTCCTCCGAGCGCATCCTGCATGCCGATTCCTTGTCCGGAGCACTGACCAAGGAGAATGGAAATCAGGCAAGCACCTTTACTGCCTATCTTGATATCGCGGAACTTTCCACTTCTTCCCTTTTAAAACAGGCAGGAGGAGGAGCTTATACAGGGGATGCTATTGTACCCCCAGAAGGGATTCGCGAGTCGGGAACTTTTTGGACGATCGGCCCCTTGCTCTATTTCCGAGGTGATCTCGGAAGCTCGGGATTTCTGGATAAGAGTTATGACCGGGCTCAGGATTCCGGGATGGAAATGACCGCAGATTCAGTCAAACGAAACACACCGCCCCGCCTGCTGATTGCAAACAAGTCCACTTCTCAAATGATCGAAAAATCCCTGTTGGCTGATCCTGAAAAACAGGCTTACTTACCGATGGATCCTAGTCTCGGCAAAGCTTTGGTGATTGAAGGAAGCGAACCCACTCTGTTTGAGGAAATGCAAAAAGGTGGTATCTGGATCTACCCCATACTTTTCTTTGCCCTAGCATCGGTACTGATTGCTCTTTTTAAAGCCGCTCAAATTTTACGGATTCCTTTTCCGCATGGCCCGGTTACCCTTGCTGGAAATTTTGGTGGCCCATTTGAATTGCTCCGTAAGACAGCACAGGGTTACCGGGGAAACAAGCCCGAGATCCTTGAAGAAATCCTCTACGAAATCATTATTGATTGGCAAGCAAGGCTGGAAAAAGGCTTGCCCCTGATCGCAATTACTGCGGCCACTGCCCCTCTGCTTGGGCTACTGGGAACAGTGACAGGGATGATCGATGTTTTCCGCCAGATCACCAATTTCGCCAATCCTGAAAATAGCGAATTGGCCCGAGGTATCTCCGAGGCTTTGGTGACCACAAAATTTGGACTAATCACCGCGATTCCTTCACTTATCTTACATGCTCTGCTCTCCCGCAGGTTACAGGGACTGGTCTCCAAAATGGAAGGCTTTTCCGCCCGGTTGGTACACCTTAAAAAAGAAGCACCGAAGGAAGTGACATCTCATTCCGAAACGAAAGATGAACCCGCTGGTTGAATTTTTGGACCAGGCAAATTTTGTCTGGGAGAAAGGGGGCTCCTTAATGCCCGCACTCGGACTTCTCGCCCTCTATCTTTACTACTTGGCTTTCGACCTTTGGCTTCGTTTACGGGCGGTGATTCCATCCGACCTGACCGCATTTCCTCGGGAGCGCTGGGGAGCATTCAAGGGGGGAGGACGAGTGGACCGTATCATCCGCTACTGCCTTGCCGACCATAGCGATCGTGAAGAGACCAAGCGCCGTTTTGAGCGAGTACGAACAGGAGAATCCTCCTACTTAAACCGGCGATTGCGATTTCTCTTTGTATTGGCCACGTCGGCACCGTTGATTGGTTTGCTCGGCACAGTAGCGGGGATGTTACGTACTTTTGATGGTTTAAGCATGCAGGACAGCTACAAGATGGACCTAGTTGCGGGAGGAATCTCCCAGGCACTGGTTACTACTCAAGCTGGTTTACTGATCGCCATTCCCGCGATTGCGATGATTCATTTACTCAACCGTAGAAGGAAGGATTGGTTGCAGTGCATTAACCGTCTGGAAAGTTTGTCTCTGCGACAAGTACCTCATCCAAATGCCCAATGAGAAAAAAGAGCAGGCTTCTCGAAAATAATGAATCGGATGCGATCAATGTATCGCCTCTGATTGATGTGGTTTTCATTCTGTTGATCTTTTTTATCGTTTCCGCCACCTTTGTAACTTTGCCTGGAATTGAGGTGACTCGCCCCCAAGCAGTGACAGGAAAAACCCTCGAAAAAAATGCCGTCATCTTTGCACTTTCCGGAGAAAACGAAATTAAGTATGCTGGATCCACCGTGCAATTGGAAGAAATTCCAACCCTCGTGGAACAAGCGAGTAAGGACAGTGGCAAGCCGGTGGTCATTCAGGTGGATCAATGGGCGGATGCTTCAATTCTTGCCAAAATAGTGGCCCAGGCCCGTAAAAAATCTAGTGAGGTATCTATTGCAACCCGCAAGCCCAGAGCATGAGAAGAAGACTGACACAGGAATCTGAAAACACCGAGATCAATGTATCTCCCCTGATTGACTTAGTCTTCATTCTGCTGATCTTTTTTATTGTGGCCACTTCCTTTGTTAATGAAGTGGGCATTACCCCGAAACACAAAGACACTGCCTCCTCCTCCTCCAATTTGGAGGAACCTTTGGCATTTGATTTGCCCGCTTCCGGACAACTACTGCAGGACGGTATGGTCATTGGTCTGGAACAAATTGCCCCGTTGGTACGTAGCCGATCAGCTGAGAAAAAACCATCTATTCTGGTACGGGTATCTCCGGGGGCACGGGCGGGACTGGCCACCCAGGTAATGGACCAAGCCATGCTCGGCGGTGCTCAGGCAGTAAAACTTAGTCCTCTTGTTCAATGAAAGAGATCACTGGATTGGACTGGGCACCGGGAGTGGAAACTGAACCGCTCCCTAACCTTCGGTTCAAGAGTATTCTTCTGGCTTTAATGGCATCCTTTGGTTTGTTTTGCCTACTCCCTCTATCTGAATTTGTCAGACCAGAGGAATGGATAGTCCGTCCGGTGGAAGTTCCCACTTACACCCCTCCCCCGCCTCCGGCCACAGAGATGGAAAAAAAGATAGTCAAAAAAATGGATCTCCCTGCCCCATCCTTGGAAACTCCACCGGTGCAATTACTCAATGAACCAAGTGCGGCTACTTTGGAAGTGGGCCCAGGAGACTTTAAGGCCGCTTTCTCTCTGGCCACCTTTAACCCAGCACCGACTGGGTTTGCCTCAGAACTGGTATTTGCAATGCATGAATTGGACCGCAATCCCGGGGTCATCAAACGGGGTAGCCTAATCTACCCCGCACATTTACGGCGTAAGGGACTGGAGGGTGAAGTGAAACTCTTGGTGCAAATCAATGAGACAGGACGGGTAAAGGTACTGGAAACGGTTTCTGCGACTCATCCCGACTTTGTCGATGCTTCCCGCAAAGCAGCGGAAGGTTCGGTATATGAACCCCCTACCCGCAATGGTAAACCAGTAAAAGTGGAATTTTATCTGCCCGTTCGTTTTTCCATGCTCAAATGAAGAATATTTTTTACTATCATCTTTTTCTCCTTATTTTCGCTTTAGTTGTCATGGGCAAGGCCCCACTTCCACAACTTACCCAAGATTTTTGGAATGATCCGGCCTTCATCAAAGGCTTCATGGGCGATTATGGATTCCGGAGTGAAGTGGAGCCAAGAATTGATAAGTCCGAGCAATTTATTTTGCGCGAAGTGGTAGCCAAAGCAGAAAACCAACTCGAGGAAGCTATCCAGTACCTCGAATCGAAAATTAACGATAAAACCAGTGCCGCCCTCGATTTTGCCCTGGGTACGATGTACTATCAAATGGGTAGGCTTACCCGCTCGGAACAGACCTATTTACAGGCACTGAAAAAATTCCCCTCCTTTTTACGGGCTCGCAAGAACCTCGGGTTTGTCCAACTTAGCTTGGGAAAACTTGATGAAGCATCAAAAAATCTGGCCCAAGCGATCAGCCTAGGTGAAGCTGATGGGATCAGTTATGTTGCCCTGGGTTATTGTCATCTATCGCTCGGTCGAGTGGTATCCGCGGAAAATGCCTATCGCATGGCGATTCTGCTACATCCTCAAAGTATTGACGCCCGCAATGGTTTGGTAAACTGCTTGCTTTCAACCAACCGTTTTGCCGAGGCACTTGCGTTGCTGGATGAATTACTTGTATCTAAACCAAATGATCTTTTCTGCCACAAAGCTCGGGCATCCGCCCTGCAGGGACTGGGACGAGAAGAGGATGCAGTCATTGCTCTAGAAACCTTGCGAAGAATGAACCAATTGGATGCCGCCGGAACCCTCTCCCTCGGAGATCTTTATCACAACCTAGCATTGCATGATCTCTCTCTAACTGCCTATCAGCAAGCTCT
>OMJS01000216.1 GCA_900299365.1 Opitutales bacterium | reverse complement strand
TCGGCATTCGGTTTCATCGGAATCGCCTTGGCTCCACGAAAGGTACCGTTGGCAGTGATCAAAGTTTTACAGTTGGAATCAACAATCCGGTCTGCCAATGCCTCCGCGGAAAAGCCACCAAATACGACGGAATGTACCGCCCCAATCCGGGCACATGCGAGCATCGCAACAGTGGCCTCGGGGACCATAGGCATATAGATCGATACTCGGTCCCCTTTTTTCACTCCTCTACTCTTTAAAACATTGGCAAATTTGCTCACCTGCTCGTGTAACTGGCGGTAAGAAATCGTGGCATCCTCACCCGGTTCGTTCCCTTCCCAAATAATTGCTGTTTTTTCGCCTCGGGCTTCGAGATGCCGGTCCACACAATTATAACATGCATTAGTTTTGGCTCCGCTGAACCACTCTACGGAAACTGGGCCTTCGCGGCGGTCATAATTGTAAGAGCGTACCTTGTCCCACTTTTTAAACCAGTGAAATTCATCCGCCACCTCTCCCCAGAATCCTTCTGGATCAGCGATGCTACGGTCGTACATTTCCTTGTACTCCTCAAAATTCTTGAAGTACGCCCCCTGGGACGCGGCTTTGGGCGGATAAACAAGCTCACTATTTGCGGAATCAGACATGGCGTTAAGTATGAATGGTTAGAAAATTTAGTATTATTTTGGGCTGAAATTTTGAAGTTAGGAAATTGCCCCCTGCTTGTCGATGCGCTTTTGATAGAGGTTTTCTAATTACTGAATATGCTTACCTCCGAGTTGGAATTTGATCTGCCTGCCGATCGCATCGCCCAATCTCCCAGCGACCGCAGGGATGGCTCCCGCCTACTCGTTTACCACCGCTCCAACGAATCCGTCTCCCACCATCACTTTCACGAACTACCCGACCTGCTCCCGCCCAAGCTTTCGATTCTTCGTAACGATGTTTCAGTCTTAAAAGCCCGTCTCCCTGGGAAAAGACCGACAGGAGGTGCGGTGGAATGTTTACTCCTCCGCCCGGCTTATCCGCCCGAGACCACCTGGCGTTGCCTGCTTAAGCCAGGGGGCAAGACCGCCAAAGCGGGAACATTTGGAATAGATGGCGAGTATCAGGCTAAGGTTTTGGAAAGCCTCCCATCGGGGGAATACCTAGTCCGCTTCGATTTACCGAAAGACAAAGATGCCCCTTCGCTCGCCCAGCGGATCGGCTCGCTCCCTCTGCCCCCCTATGTTCAGCGACCCGCCGACACTACCGATGAGGAGCGCTACCAAACCGTCTATGCCAAGGATGCGAATCGTACTGCTGTGGCTGCCCCCACCGCCGGCCTGCACTTCACTCCCGAACTGCTCGATCAGCTAGAAACCGATGGCCACAAGCTTTATGACCTCACCTTATCTGTCGGGTTGGGCACCTTCCGCCCGATCGAGACAGAACGGGTCGAGGATCATCCAATGCATGCGGAGGAATATTTTTTGTCACCCTCAACCAAATCCGTACTAGATGACCCATCTCTTAAAAGACTGGCAATAGGGACCACCTGCGTGCGTGCGATTGAGCACTACCTTGGGCAGAATGATCCATTCCCAAAAGAGGCCACCCAAACAGAAGCCCAATTATTTATCCGCCCACCATACGATTTCTTGGGCATCGATCATTTGCTGACCAATTTTCATTTACCTGGTTCCACCCTGCTCTGCCTAGTTGCTGCGTTTCTTACTCCAGGCCAATCAGATGGGCTGGATAAACTTAAGGAACTCTATGCAGATGCCATTTCCAAACAATACCGCTTCTTCTCCTATGGGGATGCCATGCTTATTCTTTAATCGACAATTTTTCCTAAAACCCGAAATTCACACTATTTAGTATCATGAAAGTACTGACCCTTCTAATCATTGCCCCCCTTACCCTTCTAGCTTATCAACCGAATGTACTGTTTATCTTGGTGGACGATCTCGGTGCTATGGACCTGACCAATGAAGGCTCCACTTTTTATGAGACACCCAATATCGACCGGATTGCCAATGAAGGCATGAAGTTTTTGCGGGGGTATGCCACCTGTCAGGTATGCAGTCCATCCCGTGCCAGCATACTCACCGGTAAATATCCTACCAACCATGGCATCACTCAATATATCGGAGGACCTTCCGGAGAGGCACACCGAAAAAAAGGACGATTCGACAGCCATCTCCCACCAGAATATGAAAGAAATTTACGGGCTTCGGAAATTACCCTAGCCGAAGCGATGCGGGATGCTGGTTACAAAACCTTTTTCGCAGGAAAGTGGCACCTCGGTAGTAAAGGTTCCTGGCCTACCGATCATGGTTTTGATATTAACAAAGGCGGTTGGGATGTGGGTGGTCCGAGGGGAGGGTTTTTCTCACCCTACAATAATCCAAATTTAGAAAACGGGCCAAAAGGAGAATCGTTAACTATCCGCCTCGGTCAGGAAACTGCCAACTTTATTGAATCCCAAAAAAACAGCAACCAACCCTTCCTTGCTTATCTCTCCTACTACACCGTCCATGCACCCATTCAAACAACCGAATCCCTCTACAAAAAGTATCGAGCAAAGGCGAAAAAGATGGGCTTAGACAAAGTGAAGGAGCGCTACCTTTTTGACCGCCGTTTAAATGTCCGCCAGACACAGGACAATCCAGTCTACGCGGGAATGATGGAACAGCTCGATCAATCCGTGGGCATCGTACTCCAGAAATTAGATGAGCTAGGCATCGCGGATAATACTATCATCTGCTTCACCTCGGACAATGGGGGCGTATCCTCCGGGGATGCTTATGCCACTTCGAATTTACCCCTGCGCGGAGGCAAGGGCCGGCAGTGGGAAGGTGGTATCCGAGAGCCCTATTATCTTAAAGCACCCGGAGTTTCTCAGGCAGGTTCCACCACCGATATACTGGCCAGTGGGATTGATTGGTACCCCACCTTGCTCGAACTTTGCGGGATTAAACTTCCCAAGGCTCAAAAAGTGGATGGGGTAAGTCTTGTACCCGCTCTAAAAAAGCAAAATATGCCTGACCGCCCACTTTACTGGCACTATCCTCATTATGGAAACCAGGGGGGCGAACCCAGTTCAATCATCATGCAGGGAGACTGGAAGCTCATCCACTATTTGGAGAGCGGACGCGATGAACTTTATCATCTAGGTAAGGATCTGAGTGAGCAAAACGATCTGGCAGATAAGCATCCACAAAAGGCCAAAGAAATGCGTACCCAGCTTGATAAATGGCTAAAGCAAACCAAAGCCACTTTCCCCACGCCTGACCCTCTATTTGATACCAAAAAGCGAGATGCTCGCTGGGAACATATGAAAACGAGTTTCAAAGAGGGAATGGAGCAAAAAGCTGCTCGCTACTTTGATGATAACTTTGTTCCCAATAAAACTTGGTGGGGTAGCACTAAAGATTAAAGCTTCAAAGAGAAATAATTCAAAACACAGCCTGGAAAAATTCTATGAGTCAATTTATAGCAATGAACCGCTTCAAGATCGTGCCCGGAATGGAATCTGAGTTCGAAGCTATCTGGAAATCCCGTAACACATATTTGGAAGAAGTTCCCGGATTTATTCGGTTCAATCTAGTGAAAGGGCCCGTACGGGAAGATCACACACTATACGCCTCCCATACCCTCTGGGCATCGGAACAGGATTTTGAGGCATGGACAAAATCAGATGCCTTCCGCAAGGCTCACGAGGGTGCTGGCAATCGCGGTCATTTATATCTTGGCCACCCCGACTTCGAGGGCTTTACCATAGTAGAAGGTGCCAGTGTAGGCTAAATTTTTTGTTAGTTTGAGAGGAAAGTAATGACAACTTTTCCATGACCAACATTTACACCCCCTGAATTACTTTGGTTAGTTCCTGAGTTGTAGGAACCAGCACCATATTGAGGATAATTAGTAGAGTATTGATTACTATTTGAGGCTTTCCCACCGTGGTAACCACCACCACCACCGCCTTCATATTGAGAACCACCACCACCACCAAATCCTCCGTCTGCATGACCTGAACCATACTTTAAACCACCAACTCCTCCATTTGTAAAAGACTGGCCACCAGTAGAACTAGAGTAATTTTCACCGTTGGTAGTAAAACCTCCTCCTCCACTTCCTCGGCCTACAACAATGCCACCCAACGTTGTTCCATTATTGGTAGCCTGTCCATCAGGGCCATTAGTGGTCCAGCTTCTCCAATTCTCTCCATTTCCCCCTGCAGCAACAATTAGAGGTGAATTTGTGGAAGTATTATAAACAAAACTTCCTCCACCTCCGCCGCCAGCTTTGTTCCCTGCTGTAGTTCCCGTTCCACCCAGTTGACCCACCAGTATTTTCAAAACATGATTGCCGGTCAAAGTGAAGTGCCCAGACATTCTGGCTCCATTACCAGGTCTTGTGTCATTTTCTGGATCATCACCTTCACCACCACTTGCTCCCCAGGCCTCAATTTTATAAGTTCCATTTGTAGGAATAGTCCATTCCTGAATACCCTGAGTATTTATTGTGACTGCATTTTCAAGTAAAGTACCGGAATATTCCGAGGCAATCTGGGACAGAGTAGGTCCGTTCCTACCAGTTGCCCCAGCATTCGTAAATGTCCAAGGACCGGATAGTTCCACAATTACGGTTCGAGTTATATTTGACTCATTACCAGCAGCATCAGACACGGAATACACCAGCGAATAGGTACCGGATGTATTTACGTCCACACTTCCTGAAATTAAAACATTTGATGTTAGATTACCATCCACAGAATCGTTCGCCTCATATCCAGGATCTGTCCATGCCGAGTTTAGACCATGAGTTAAACTCGTGCCACCAACTATGTAAATCGAAGGGTGGGTGGTATCCACAACCGAAACGGTCCGGGTGATGGTATTTTGATTACCTCCTCCATCCGTTACTGAGTATGTAATAGTTCGTTGACCAACTGATGAAACATTGACATCTGCACCAGTCACAACAATGGATCCATTAAGATCATTACCCAGTGCATCGCTAGCATAAGCCCCGGCATCGGTATAAGCAGTACCAGCCTCGTGTGTAATATTCATAGCACCATTGAGAGTAATTGTGGGCAATGCTGTGGCAATTGACAGAGTAACTGGTTGCGAGGTAATACTGCCCCAATCATTCGAGATAGTTAGGGTATAATTTCCCTCATTCAAGCTTGCATTTAAATCCTCCAAGGAAAGAGTGGGCTGTGTAGCTCCCGGAATTATCACTCCGTTCCTGTACCATTGATAGGCCATAAATTTTCCCTGGGCCTGCACGGTCAGGCTCGTTGAGTCTCCCTGAAGTATGGAGATAGAAGATGGTACAGAGGTAATTTCAGGAAGGAAATACCGGGTAAGATTAGGATCTAATGATCCAGATGATATTGAACCGGAAGACATACTGGATGAGTTTATTTCATTCAATACATCCTCTCCGAGCATGGACAGGGTGATGGTACGGTTGAGATCAGCAACAATATCAGAAGCAAGTTGAGACCGTTCGATCGTCCGGTTCAAATCTGCCAGGATCCCTCCACTTAATTGTTCATGTGTAATCGACCCTATTCCTACGGTGTCGTTTAACTCCTCTATGACTTCTGCGGACAGATCGGACAGGTTGATTGTACGACCTATTTCAGCCATGATCTCAGCAGATAAGTCGGAAAACTGAATGGTGCGGTTGAGATCCGCAAGAATGTCTGAGGCAAGATGGTAACGCTCAATCGTACGGTTCAAATCGGCAAGGATTCCGTCGCTCAATTGTTCGTGGGAAATGGACCCATAACCTACCGTATCGTTTAACTCCTCTATGACTTCTGCGGACAGATCGGAAAGATTAATAATCCGCCCAAGTTCATCTCGTATATCAGGCGATAGGTTGAAGTACTCAATTGTGCGGTTCAAATCTGCAAGAATTTCTTCCGAAAGCATATTATGAGAAATTGCACCATCCGGCACTCCATCAGCGATAGCCGCACGTTCTGCCAACTGTGCCAGTTCAGCGGCCAATGCATAGGGCGAGGAAGTGATTGCCTGATCCGGGGTTAAGGTACGACTACCCTGTCCGTCAAGTAAGTCGACAGTAACCCGAAGAAAAAGGTTTTTATGGTTCAGAAATACATCTGCGGGAATGGGTTGCATCCCCTGCCCACCGAGCAAAATTAAATATCTCCCCCGGGACACATAGCTTTCAATGGTTTCATCCGGGTTTTGTGCATGTCGCCAATGCTCGGTTCCATTGTGGTCAACAATGGAAAATGAAAATTTGGCCGAACCTTCAAAATTTTGGTTATTGAGGGATAATTTTCCAGAAAAAGGAATGGGAGGACTGCCGAAAGTTACAAGCGTATGAAAAAGGAAAAAAAGAAGAGTTGGGTAAAGTACTTTCATAATTTTGTAAGATTTAAATTTTATTTTTCAGCAAACCTCTCAAATTCCTGGGTATTGTGATTATAAAAAACTTTCTCGGGCAATGCCTGTTTAAAAAAGTAGAGCCATGCGGCATCACGGTCACGATATAGGTGGGGATAAATATTTTTGCCTGTCCATACCCATTGATTTTCCTCATTCCAGAACCAAGTGGCATCTGGTCCGCCCTCGGCTACATGTATCCATCCATGTGCCACATGGTACAACCAACCATTCTGAGCATCATAAAAGACTCCAAACCATTCCGACTCCTTCCATCCTTTTGCTTCCAGTTCAATGGTCGTGCGTAATGCCTCGGGCAGGCTTTCGCTCTGCTCCTGAGCAACTTGGCCATCATCAGCAAGAATGAAAACAGTAAAACTTGTTGAAAACCCCTCGGCCGAAGCCTGCACTCTGATCATGGTTCTCTTAGGAAATAATTCGGCAAGTAGAGCACCTTCCTCAACGCTCAGACCGGATTGACTAAATGACCAATCTACCAATCCAGGATCGAGCACCGTATGTGTTCCATCATCCATCAGAACAGATGCATGCAAAGTTGTACCACCACCGGAAGGTACCTGGCTTTGTTCGGTACGAGCAATCAGACCATTGGGCAAAATCAAATCTGCAATGGGTCCAACTTGAACCGATACAACCTTTTGCTGATCCTGAATCGTACCATGAAATGGACCACCCAAAATTCCACGATGGTCAACCTCTGCAGACACAAGTAAATGAATTGATAGAAAAACTATCAGGTAACCATGTAATCCATACACAGACATGTAAAAATACATCAATTAAGAAAGCCTCATAGTCAAACGATTCCTGACCGAAAAAAGAAATTATGTATACTAGCGGTAGGACTCAGTGGAATAATCGTAAAACCTAATTGGCTCTCCGTGCTTGCTTGGTACAAAGTACAACCAATTTCCCGTCTTGTCGGACCATAGGTAGGGCCACACTCCCTCTTTGGTCCAGAACCAGCCCTGCCCCTCTCTCCATAACCATACACTTTTTTCTTTGGCTGGGGATGAATAAAGCCAGCCCAACCGTGCATGGTAGAGCCAACCCTGCTCATAATATTTAAATGTTCCAAACCAATCGGATGTCAGCCAACCGCCAGCACCTTCCGCAACCTCTCCCCACCATGGTTTGGGTGCTTCCGGTATGACCACCTTTCGAGCCGGTCCAATACCATAGCCTGCGGCATTCCTTGCCCAGGTACGAAAATAGAGAATTTTGGGAAACGGACTTTTATTCACGGTAAGTTTAAATTCTTTTGGCTCCCCAGTTCCCCGTACCCAATAGACTGTGGATTTTCTACGATCTATGGAAATTCCCGATGAGATCACAAATCCAAAGTCCGATATTTCTGATCCCCCATTTGCTTTTATTCCACCGGTTAAAAAGATCGTCCCATTTTCATCTATCCTACCAATTCCCGAATTAAGAATTGGTCTTTCCGGGCGGGAATACCGATCCGTCGGACTTGTACCAATTTCCCTTTCTTGCTCATTGGAAAACCCATCCCCGTCAATATCTTCATCGTAGGCATCTTCGGTACCATCCCCGTCCAGATCCTCAATCTGATTGATCAATTGAACATTGAACAATT
>OMJS01000215.1 GCA_900299365.1 Opitutales bacterium | reverse complement strand
TTCATCATCATCCTCATCAAGCAGATTTTCAAAATCATCAATATCGTAACCGTTTTCTTCCAATAACTCCTCCATTACCTCCTCAAGAATCATGTAAATTCCTTCATCAATCTTTTCAATCATTTCAAGATTGCCGGTGAGTTTCCATATCATGTAAAGCTCAAGTCGGGTTTTTTCGCTTACATCCCAAGCCAGTTCTGTGGTATGCATAGTTTCAGGAGGGACACACCTGCGCCAGACATCGAGATTGTCGGAAACCTGTTTCACATCAGGCCCCCAGTCAGGGAAAAAATCTGGTTGCAGCATATCTGGTGCAACCTGGGTTCCAGTTGACATGATTTTGTAAATGATCCGACTGTAGGCCTGAAGAGCATCTTTAGCAGACTGCAAACCGTGGTTGACTGCCACTTCACGCATTATGGTGATTATACCACCAGGGTTGTTTTGGCGAGGACAACGGGTGCATGAAAAACACTGAGAGCAATCCCAGACTCGATCATTAAGGAGTTCATAGAAGGTATCCACATCTTCCCTCGCCATCACTTGGGCAAATACCCTTGGACTGAAATCATAAAAGCGTGCGGAAGGACAGGCAGCCACACATATTCCACATTCGTAGCAACCGTAAAGCTGGTGCTCGTAACGCATGTCAGCTTTGACTTCATCAAATAAAGCCTGCTTCGTTTCAACAGGAACATCCTTGTATTTAGCGTCGGCGTAAATTGACATCTTTCTTTAATTCAAATGACGTTTCAGGGTTTCTTCGAGTTTCTCTTTTTTTGGTAATCCAACCAATCTTTCACACTCTTCTTCTCCCTTTAAAATGACAAGAGTCGGAATGGTTTTGATTTTAAAATCCTGAGCTTTTTTCAGTCCTTCACTATTCTCAAGTTTCACCGTCTTCAACTGAATTCCATTCAACTCCTGTGAAAGTTCCCAACTCATTTCAACTGCTGCTCCACAGCCATTGCAGGCAGGATGAGTGAAAACATTAAGAATTATGGATTCTTCTTGATGGACGGACGAATCACCCATCAAATCCTTCACAATGGATGCATTCCCCGAGTTCCTTCTCAGTCATATATGATTTGAAACCCTCAAGAGCTTCATCTCCTGAAACAAGTTCACCTTGCTCTCCATCCAGATCGGATGGTTTGATCCTGACGATCCATCCCTGCTTGTAGGGACTTTTATTGAGGATGGTGGCATCGGATTCAACTTCATCGTTGCACGCCATGATTTCACCAGTGAGAGGGGTTTTTACAGGACCAACCCATTTCCCGCTCTCCACTGTAGCAACACTTTTTCCTTTTTTGACCTTCTTCCCCACCGATTTTGGTCGACAATGGATGACCGAGCCTGCCATCGTCTGGGCAATATCCGTCATGCCCATATCGTAACTTCCATCACCATTGTCACGAAGCCAGACATTGAACTCGATGTGATACTTCAATTCATCGGGCAGCAAACAGTTGTTCACTTCGGCCATCGTTCCTCCAGAAATTCAGTAGTTGAGGACCATTGCACTGTCCATCCCAACATCAACCATATAAGCTGCACCTATGACCCCGTCACATTCTTCGATCAGGTCATCCTCGCTCATGTCGTGCAACTGGAGCGCGGCGGAACATACGCGCATCTCGACACCTGCCTCCTTGGCTTCCTTAATAAAATCGATGATACGCTTCCCACCTTCTTTCGCTACTAAACCTTCGGCAATTCCTTTTTTCATCAAAAGAACTCCATCGATTTGAAAAATCATTTCTGCTTCGTTATCCATTGCAGCAGCAATGTTTGCCATATAAAACGGCGTCGCACAGCGCTGAGGAGTTTCGGGCCCCGAAGTCACAAATATTGTCATTTTTCCTTCTTCATCCATCTAAAAATCTCCATATGTATTTATATAACATTTCTTCAATTATGCCTTTCATCAGACATTAAAAATTTCTTGGAGCAAAACTCTTGAAAAAAACTTATGTCAATAATTTATTAATATATTCAGATATTTAAATAATTTCATAAAAAAATTATTTCTTTTGTATTAAAAATGAATGAACACCATTATCTTCCGAATGATTCATTAATGGGTTCCCGGTTCTTTTAGTCCAAGATTGAACATCATTTACCGAGCCTGGATCAGTAGCCATCATTTTCAAAATCTGACCACTAGTCAATCCATCCATCGCTTTTTTGGTTTTTAGTATTGGTAATGGACAGTTTAAACCTTGACAGTCCAGTTCAGAGTCAAATTGAGTATCGGACAAATAACCTCCTTTTTTTAAAAAAAATTTTTTAAAGTTAGCTTATGATATTTTAATGTCAAGATATTTGGATAAATTAAATTTTTGAAATATGTGGCGCAAATGCAATTTATATAAAAACATTCATTTTGATATAAATTGTTTAAAATCACTTTTTATAAAAAATGAAAATATTTCGCTAAATAATCATTGAAATTATGGAACAGGCATTATCAGGAACATTAGTGGTTTCCCTGGAACAGGCCGTGGCAGCTCCATACTGCAGCAGGCTTTTGTATGAAGCCGGCGCAAGGATTATCAAAATCGAGAGACCAGAGGGTGATTTTGCAAGAGAGTATGACACTGCCGTAGATGGGGAGAGCACCTATTTTGTCTGGCTAAACAGCGGCAAAGAATCGATCGTCCTGGATCTTCGGAAGGAGAAGGAACGGGGTCTGCTGAGAGCAATGATTAGGAGAGCCGATATATTTCTTCAGAATCTCAAAACCGGGGCAGCCGAACGGCTCGGTTTCGGATACGAAGAGGTTAAGGAACTGAATCCGGGCATTATTATGTGTAGCATCTCCGGTTACGGAAGTGAGGGAGAGTACGCGAAAATGAAAGCCTATGATGCACTGATCCAGGCAGAAAGCGGGCTATGTTCAGTGACAGGCCCTGCGGGATATCCATCCAAGGTTGGAGCTTCGATCTGTGATATTTCAACCGGTTTGACGGCTTATGGAGAAATCCTGAAAGCACTCTTGAATCGAAATCTAAACGGATCAGGAGAGCATATCGAATGTTCACTTTTCGGCGTGCTTTCCGAGTGGATGTCCGTTCCGCTTCTGTTTTATGAATACGGAGGAAAACTTTTGAGTGGAACCGGAATGGACCACCCCCAGATTGCTCCCTATGGCACCTATCAAACTGCAGACGGACCGATTTTCATCGTCATTCAAAATCCCAGGGAATGGCTGCAATTTTGTGAAAAAGGGATTGGACTTCCGGAACTTGCTGAGGATCCCCGATTTTCAACAAACGTGAACCGGGTCCGGAATCGTGATGAACTGAAAACCTGTTTTGAAACAATATTTTCAAACATGACCCGCGCCGAAGTTTCCAGGAAACTGCTTGATGCAGGAATTGCCTGCGGTAGCATCAACTCGGTTGCTGATCTCGCTGATCACCCTGCGCTTCAGAGAAGATCCATAGATGTCAATGGCAAAACCGTCAGTACTATCCGCA
>OMJS01000214.1 GCA_900299365.1 Opitutales bacterium | reverse complement strand
TCTGTGGAAGTGGCGTTCCGCTTGGGTTGGATATTAATGAACCATTTTCTCGAAGAATTCCGCCATGGGCGGTGCTTGCATGTCCGCTATGGAAATAATTATTTCCGTTTGAGTGGAAGTTATAGTCGCCGCCACTGCCTGAACCAGACCAATCCCCAAGCAAAAATCGGTTCGAATCAGTGCCAGTTTTCTTAACTACCCAAAAGACCGTTCGGATATCATTAATTTTTTCCCATTCATGGTACTCGCCGTTTGTTCCACTATAAGTCATCAGGGGTCGACCGTTTTGCGAATTGGAATTCCATGACGGGTTACCTTTGGTACTGGCATGATTTCTTTGGTTACTTTTATCCGTCCAATATAGCTTTGCAAACGAAGTGCCGGGTTGCCAATCACCACCATCAAATGTGATGGGTGATGAATTACGATATATATGACTACTGGGGAGTGCATTACTTGTGCCCCATTTGTGTGCTAGGTATCCTTCATAAATGGATCGTTCTTGGTCAGATACTGTTCCCCGTAGAACAATTATTTCCCCGACGGAGAAGTCTGGATTGTAATCACTTCCTCCTCCATTACCGGGGAAGAAAAAGGAACCACCAATATATCGGCTTTCCCGCGGTAACTGAGAAAAGATCACATTACCATTTTTGTATATTTGTTGAATATTTTTGCTGATGGAATATTCAAGATACATAATTAGGGTTTCCCCGTTATTAGCCAAATGGCTTTGGGTTCTGTTATTGCCGGAATATCGCCAGTAAACCCATCCGTTCTCCCAAGGGAGGTGATCTCCCATGCCCCAATTGAAAGGAAAGCTCGTTCTTTTGTTTGTATCAACCCGCCAAGCCATAAAGAGTGCAACATCAGTAAGTGGCCCACTTGCTTGACCGTTTTCTCCAGCTGGGTTCCACTTTGCCCCATTATGGTAAGCACTGAACCCTTCCCGTTGTCCATTGACTGAGTCTATATCCAGTGCAGTCAGACCGTTTATGTTTTCATCAAAGCTTGGCCGATTGTTCCAACTTTTCATTTCCACACCTGGATTGATTTTGTTTTGCCAACTCTCGAGGTCGTCTGAGCCAATTACCTTGGTTACAGTGGTTGCATCGGATGCATCCAGCCAAAGATTTAGTACATTATTGGAATCAATAGAAAAGGAACCTCCCTGAGGATCACTCGCATCGAGCCACAGGCTCAAACTTTCAAATCGTGTGGGGAGTTCAGGAACTTTCAGGGTATGCATCGTCTTGGAGGCATCGGTATTGATTGCAATACGATAAGATGAATTGCTTTCAGAGGCATTAATGTCACTGATGTTTCCATAGGGTAGAACCATCCAGGAGGTATTCAAATCATTTACCGCAATAAGCTTAGCATCTTTACCCAAAGATAAATCAAAGACTCGCGGACTTCGGCCAATGGTTGAATTTTCTTCAATTTTAATTGAGGTGAACATATCTCCATACCCACCACCATAAATGGAACCTATCTCAGCATGGGAGAGAGAATTTCCGTAAATTCTCAAATCATCAATATATTCGGCAAATAATTCATCTCCGCTTGAATTCCCAATGTAATAAAGATCGCTTTGTTCTCGAAGGTTGGCTTGTCCGACAAATACTCCGTTCACAAAATATTTGGTGCGGGCACCTTCCCCTAAAACTGCCAAGTGATTCCACCCATCAAGTTGAAAAGGTTGCAGAGTATGTCCAGAGCCTTTGAATCTTGCTTCCTCAACGGGTTCATCCCCATCAATAAATCCGATCTGTAAATCGGACTGGCGTAGGGTAAGGTAATGATCAAATTCGAAATCATTTTGTCTGTCCTGCCCACGAAAAAGAGTGGACTGAGCATTTTCCTTGGGAGGGATTAAATTCTTCACCCAAACCGAAAGCGTCCAACCAGTTTCATTAAGGGATATCCCATTTGGTTCGATTTTCATTCTTCCATCATCGGAAGTTTTATCAAAAGCCAGACCCTGTCCGAATTTCCCTTTCGGACTTACCCAGGCATCGTAAATAGTTGCCATGGTCTTATCCGTGTTATCGCTGTAAACTTCATTTGATCTGGGTGAGTCACGATCAAAGGACCACCAAGCATCTAAAAGATCCGATCGGGTGGTTGCTCGGTACAATTTCTTGGAACTGGCAGAACTGCTCACATTCGGCTGTCCATAGCCGTCAGTAAACACATTGGGTTTGAAAATAATTGATGCTCCGCGGTTTTCTTCCACCAATTCGTAGGAAAAAAACCAGGTTATATTGTCGTCAGTGGATACTGAATTTGAAACCATCGATCCATTGGTGACCGTAAAATTAGAGGTGTTTAAATCATAGGCAGGAAAAGGTTTTCCTCCTCGGGTAAATGTGATGGATCCATTTCCCTGACTTCCCTCAATCACAGAATCGACGGATATCTGGGGCACAATAGATACATCTCCCGCCCCGTTCCCATACAATTGATCAATTTCAGCTTGGTTCAATGCAATGTTGTAAACTCGGAAATCGTCTATTAATCCAATAAAATTTGTTGAGTACCAACCCGTTCGGTTTTGGTCAAAATATCCTAAGCTCAGCGGAGTACGGCTCATCGTGTTCAATTCTGGTCGAAGACTGGTTAAGGCATTTCGTCCATCCACATAAGCTTTCACATATTGCCCGTCATAGATGTGAACGAGATGCTTCCAACTACCACCAAAATTCCCAGTCGGAGAGGTAAACTGATGCCGAGCATTGGAGGGATTGTAAAAAGAATCCATTTGGTTATCCCAAATCCTGCGTAATCCCCAACCACTCCACCAACCACCTGAATTGCCACCCAAGTTGCCCAAGCCATAAATTACTGTATCGTTCATCCGATCTTCTTCTGCTTGAATCCAGAGAGAAATCGTTCTGGGTCGGTTGGATGAAATGCCCAGACTGCTTGCCGATGCGGAAGTTCTGACCCATGAATTTCCAGGGAAACTTAGGGCATATCCAGAAATTCCGGGAGCATAGGTTACCTCATAGGAGATGCCCGAGATTATGTTATCTACAAATGTGCCGGGGAATCGTCCAAAATACTCAGAAACTAGAGAATCATTTTGATCATCAAAATCCCACCATGCCTGTAGATGATCCAGTCGGGTTAATGGGCGACCATAAGCTAGGTTAAAGCTGGTTGCTTTACTTACAGCACCGTCGAGAGTTTCGCCAAAACTTCCACCAAGGTTGAAGGTGTATTTATTTGGAGACTCCGCCGGAGTGAAATGGATAAGCAAACTTGAATTATCTTCTGACTTGGAGAAACTGAAGTCCTTAACCTCATCGCTGTTTTTGTCGAGTAAGCGAAAATTAGGGTAGGGCGAAAGGTAGGGGTGAGAGAATGGCATAAGATCAGTAAGTCCCCATTTTTGTGCGAGGTAGCCCTCCATTTTTTGCCGATTTTCCTCCGAGATATTTCCACGAAGAACAATCAGTTCCCCGAGAGACCATTCAGATCCCCAGTCATCGTTCCATGCAGCAGTAGAAGGGAAAACAAAAGCTCCACTTGCATTGGTTGGACTGGATCGAGGACCTTTTAAAATATTGGAACCATTCTTGAAAACATTTTGGTATCCATTGGTTACTGAGAATTCTAAACCGATCATGCCGGTCTCTCCGCTTGCTAGCATTGGGGCTGACTTTCTATTATCAGAAAACCACCAAAATATCCTGCCATTTGTCCAAGGGAAATGACTTTCCCATCCAAAGTTGAAAGGAAACTTGTTTCTTTTAATCACTGTATCATCTAACCGACCGACCAGAAGGACAAAAACATCAGAGATGGGCCCGGAGGAAGCTTCATCATTAGTTGCAGGGTTCCAGGGATTTGATCCATAATTGCCTCTGTAGGCAAGAATACGGTCGATATTTGAATTTCCAGAATTTCGATTAAAATCGATGGCGTTTAAATCGCCAATATTTTCACCTGTCTCCGGTCTATTATTAGGATGAGCATATAGTTTTACATCCGGATTAACTTTGTTGGACCAATAATCTAGCTCATTAGTACCTGATAAAGTTATGACAGATGAAGAGTCTGTTGCATCTACCCAAAGGGTTACATCATCTATTTGATCTGGAGTGGGGAGAGTGAAATTAAGATCTTCAATATTCATATCATTGAGGCTTAAATACCCGCCATATCTTTTGAATTTTACTTGTACTGAAACACTCTCTTGAAGTTCGGGGTCTTGGACAGGTTCATATTCAAAAGGTTCAACCGTTAGTCCATGGTCGCTTAATCCTCCATTGTATAAATCTGTGGCCATTTGTTGGTCGAGAATGTTGGAATAAACTCTGACATCATCGATTTGCCCGATAAATCTACCCCCGTCTGGGTATTCGGGAGAAGGTAGTCCCATGTACCACTTGCTGTTGGATGGAATGACCAGACTACTACCAAAATCACCGCTTTCTCCCTCAAGTTCACCATTCAGATAAAATTTCAATTCATATCCGTCCCCAGATTCGGAATCATAGGAAAGTAGCATGTGATTCCATTTGCCATCCTCAATCCCTCGACCCATCTGCACATTTCCAGAGGAGATTAGTGTGTTCATATATACCTCTAGGTTAGAAGTGCCGGAACCTATTTGTATGGAGTGTCCGTCAACTCCTCCCAAAGAAAGCATTACATTACCAACCAATTGGGGCGACCGATAGGTACTGTTAGCAAGTCTCTTAAACCATAACGATATACTAAATTTTTCACGGCTTAGGTTGGCGTCTGAAGTGCCCAAGGCAATATGGTCGCCAATATTGCGAAAACTAACCGCTGATCCAAAGATCGAGTCTGCCGTCCAAGAGGTATCGCCTACCAGTACTCCGTGACTTGTACCTACACTATCAGAGACCAAACTTCCTAATGATTCATCCAACCACCACCAATGTACAATATCTTCCTTGTGAGGAACTTCAGGCACTCGGGATATCTGATATTGTACCCTTAATGTATCTTCTCCACCAAAATTCCCGGCACCTGCAGGTAGATCAAGGATCATTTGTTGATATGAAGAAAAGGTTGCATCAAATTCAAATACTCCGCCTCCTAAATCTGCTAAACTGCCTACCACAATTTCTCCATTGCTCAGACTCGCATTGATGTCTGCCTCTGTGATTTCTGTAACACTTGTCGGCTCTTGAAATTTTTCGAATGATATTCTGATTGTGACTGTTTGATCATCGGTGACTACTGGTGCATCTACAATTCCCATAATTCCGATATCGCCTTCACCGCCATTATGGATGCGGGCAATATCTTCAGGGGACAGTGCTTTATCATAGATACGAAGATCGTCGATCTGACCGGCAAAATATTGATTGCTATTGAAAGGACCAGGACCACCTACAAACCAGTCGCTCATCTTGAGTTCTGGTAGTTCGTTTTCGTTGAGCAAGGCTGAATCAACCATTTTACCATCAATAAAGGTGGAAAGTTGATTATTTTCCCTGTTTGCCACCATAACAACATGAGACCATTTAGCTTCTTTCAGGGAGTATTCGAAGTGAGAAGATACCGGTTCATCACCATTTTGTTCCCAAGAACTTATTGATCTTTTTCCAGTGATCGCTAAACCACGGTCGTTCTCAAAACCAGGAGTAACGATAATGGGGATTTGGTGACCCAAGAAAATTATTTGTTCGTTGTAAGTGGTATTGTCAGAACGAATAATTCGTTCATCTGGGAGTTCAAAACTCAAGTTTTGGTTCTTATCCAACCAAAAGGTGTTACGTCCGCCACCACCCGCTCTAAGATAGAAAAGTCCCGGTGCAAATCCATCTGGATCAAAAGCGAGTGATCCGTGAGCAATTGAATATCCTCGGGGATATGTACCATAATTACTAAAGGTCGTTCCAAAAGATGAAGCCAGAGCACTAGGGAAATCAGATAATGTGGAAAGAAAATTGGCACTATATGCAGTGCCTCCGTTTTCATTTTCCAGAAGCCAAGGTCCGTCAGAAAGGTTTGAGTCAGCAAAGAAGCCATTTGAGTCGGAAATAGAAGTCGATTCATATCCAATATAATTCGTATTCCATCCGCTATCGGTTGCCGGGTTGTTATCAACAGCAATTGCATAAAAGTTTACAGGTTCTTCAAAAAAATCACTCAATATATCTCTCCCTGGGTCAAATTGTGGAATCCCGTTTTTTCTCATGTCATGAGGCCAGGTATCAATACGAGCATCCGCCTTCCAATCTCTCCAGAAAAAACGGGCATGGGCAAAGTTGAAGAGATTACTATCAGGAAGATTTGTTGGCTTAATCCATGCAGAAAGAGAATAACTTCCGCGAGTAATCGCCAAGTCATCTGAAATCTTTTCTTCCATGATCATAGATATTTCTCCCGGATTTAGCTTAGCGGAGTATATCCGTAGATCATCGATCCATCCCATGAAACCATCTCCGCCGACAAATAGGTCAGAAGGTTGCGTATTAATGGAAAAATTACTGGTGTTAATTTTAGAATTAAATTTGGATTCTTTTCTGCCATCCATGAACATTGCTAAGGAGAATGAACTTTCTCCAACCGGTGTCATAGAGAGGGCGAGATGTCTCCATTTGCCATCGTTTGCCTGATAGTGCATACCCTTTTGTTCGGCACCGAAAATATTTAACTGCATAAACCCGCCCATCCCATTGTGGGTTGATAATCCCCAGCTCCATTTTTTACTCTCTTCCTCGATTCCCCACTTTGCCAGATTGCCAGAGCTCGCTCGGGTTTTGATCCACATGGATAAGGTACGTGGATAGTTCTCATAAATTCCGGGATTTAAGACTTGGGAAACGAAGAAAAGCCCACCGTCTCGCAAATCCAGTGCTTTGCCGAACCTTCCCGATCCAAATTTTGTAGCTCCTAAAAACTGACCATGTTTTTCGTTTCCGGAATAATCATTGCCATCACCATCAAAAGGCCACCATGCATGAAGGAGGTTGGGTAGGGTAACTTCAGATAGTAAAATTTCGCTATGATTTCTATCCAGTAGTTCAATTTTGCCAAAATTGGACCCTCCATCCATTCCTAATGAGGAACCGAATAAATTTTGATTATTTTGGGATGCCCCATAAAAGAAAAAAGGTCGGTCGCCACCTGACTGATCCTCGTACACGATGCTTGATTGATTGTGATCGTACAGCTTCGGTGTACTACCTGAACCAATGGCCCATTTAGATCCTAGGTAAAGCTCGGCAAAGGATAGTTCTGAACTATCAAGTATTCTATCTAACACGACCAATTCAGAAATTTTCATATTATTGGTCCCGCCACCATTATGATGCCCACCAATGGTTACATCCAAATTTGGCTTTTGCTGTATGGTGCCGGCTAACCCAGTATGGTTAATTCTCTGGTTCCCATTTACTCGAAGTTCAAAACTATTGGCGGTGTAAGAAAATACTAAATACCCGGGTTCCCCGCCATCTTGTGTTTGCAGTTCCTTGGTGCCCGTATTGCTGCCGTAGTAATTTGATGGTGTGTCCGTAATAACTGTAGGTCCCCAAAGATTATAGCCTCCATCTAAACGATGGGTGAATATGGACCATGCTAAATCTCGACTATTGCTCATCCAACCTGCATAATTGCTCTTACCAATAAGAGTGGCAAAATTTCGATCATCATGAGATAATGCTGCAAGAACAGTGAGCTCAGACCATCCATCGAATTCGATGGCCGAATTATCTAATGCCAGTGAAGCACTGGAAAGTTTAACTGTCGGTTTTGAGTTAAAACCATCAGCATTGTAAGTTGGGGAACCAGCTCTTTTTTTGGCGTGATGATTATTTCCGCTCTTATCTCCCCAAAAAAGAATTGAGTCACCGTCATTTGGGCTACCTAATTCACCAGAGCTTTGTCCTTTGTCCAAAGTAGACAAATCAGATGCATCCAACCAAACTTTGGGCGAAAGGGTTAAGGGCGTCCACTGACCGGTCGAGGTTGGGCTTGTACTATTGCTTTCCCAGGTTTGGTTTGATTCTTGTTCAAAGGTCCACCAACCAACTAAATTTTCTGCCGCGGTGACAGGTTCTATGTGTTGAATTCTGGTAAAGCCCGAGGAGGTAGAGAAATTGCCATCGTCTTTAGCGGAACCTGCTGGTATGCTAATCTTTATACGCTGCGGAGTTTTGTCTGCAAGTATGTTGAAACGATAATGGGTGGAGTTATACTCTTCAAATGCGGAAAGTGCACCACCTGTAATTACCAAGTCATTTGCATCAAACTCTGTTACTGAGGATAGTTGCCCATCTGCCAAAACGAACGAAACATAAACGGTTGAATTACCATCTGCATCCACTAAGGGTGCATCGATTTTGGGAGTAGCACCTAAATCGCCAAAGCCATCTCCATAAGCAGCAAAAGCGTCTTCCGAGTTTAAAGGAGTGGAGTAAAAACGAAGTTCGTCTATCCAACCTTTAAAAAGGTTACTGCCATCTTCAGAACCACCAACTCCCAGATCGGCATCATCTTTAAGCGGTGTTTCCGTAAGTTCAAGGATTCCTGCCGGTTTGCCATTCAAGAATGAGCGGAGATAGGTTCCATCATAGGTCGAAAGGAAACAATTCCATTGATTAAGATCAAAATAAACTGAGCCTGTTGAACCGTAGGTTGTTTCCAGTCCGGTCGCCCAATAAAGGGCTTCCATGCTAGTTCCTCCAGGTTTGATCTGAAAAAGATATGAATAATTACCTGATTCTCTTTTACTCAAAAGTTGAGCGTAATCATCGGGCAGACCGTTTGTTTTAAACCAAAGTAAAATGCTGTAGGATGATGTTACCTGAAAGATGCGGTTTGCTTCGACCACACCAAATCCACTCCCTTCGCTAACATCCATTGAATATTTGGATAATGCATTTCCGTACCTTTCCTCTCCCCATGCGTTGGTACTCATAAAGAGGGCACTACCCCCAATTATGGAGTTATTGACTACGGATCCATTGCCTTCATCAAAAGACCATCTAGACAACAGTTCATCTTCCCTGACTAATCCATGCAGGGTGCCAGAACTGAGCAAAGCACAAGTAAGTGCTGGGCAAAACAGATTCAAAAGGCGCATCTATTTACAATATAGCAGAAAGAGTGCCTGTAAATCAAACTTACATGCGCATGTGAGTAAGTTTATTATAAAGAATGAAATAAGATTAGAATCCTGTTTACACCTATGGAAGAACACATTCAGTTTGATAACCTCAAAGATTTTGGAGGTTTATAAGGATTTCTTTTCTACATTAACACTAAAGGTAAAAAAGATACATATTTTTGGTAAAAAATAACAATTTGCTGAAAAAAATACTCTTGAGAGTGATTTAAAAAACATCATCTTCCAAGTCTTCTGCATACTCGTCATAAGTATCAAAAGAAGAGCTTGGTTCCTGTTCTATATCATTATTTTTCTTTAATATTTTAAACCCATTTATGGAGGTGAACCACTTGGTTACGCCATCTTTTCCCTGCCACTCTCTTCCGTTTATTCGGGACTGAATTTCAACCTCATCTCCTACCTGTAAATTTTTGCTTAATTCAATATTTTCTTTGGTAAATTCTACTGGAATTGGGTTATCCCAGCGACCATCCCCTGTCTCCACAACAACCTGATGTTTGCGGAAGCCGTTGCTGCCAAACTCTCGGACTTCATCAACAAATTTAACTTTTCCAGAAATATTAACTTCATTCATGAATTATTTGTTTAGTTAAAAAACCAAATCTCGTCCACATTTGATTATTAACAAATCAAGCAAATTACTAATTCTTAAAATGTGTAAATATTTGACTATTGATTAGTATTTCTTTCCTAATCTATTAGTAAAGCTATTGTAAGATTCTTTTACTATGAATGAATTACCCAAAATTTTGATTGTTGATGATGAAAAGTCTGTCCTTAAAGGAATTAAATTAAACTTGGGAAGAAATTATGATATTACATTAGCTGCCTCGGCAAATGAAGCTCTTAGATTGATTGAGCAGGGCCAAACTTTTTCCGTTGCTGTTGTGGATTATGTAATGCCGGAGATGAATGGGGCTGATTTGTTAAAGGAGATTCGTCGATATGACCAATCCATGGTTGCGATTTTATTGACCGGGGCAACAAATTACGAAATTGCAAGTGAGTTCGTGCTAAAAGGTGGAGCTTTTCGTTTGCTTAGTAAACCTTGTCCTCCTGCTGAATTGATTGAAAATATTGAATCAGCTTTGCTTCATTACAATCAAATGATGGCAGATGATCATACTCTTGGTGAAATTATGAATTCGGTTGTTCGGTCTTTTACCTCGGTACTTGCAGCAGCATTGCCCTTGTATTTCGGTAGGTCTCAAAGAGTGATGAGAATGTCCACTGAAATTGCCAAGAAATTAAGAGTGAGGTCAATATGGAGGCTGGATCCGGCTTGTGTTTTTTCTCACCTAGGCTTTGCCACTTTGCCTCCGGATGTTCAATTGCGAGCCTATCAAAATGAAGGAATAAAGCCTAATGAATTAGATCTTATTGGAAGTTTTGGAGAGTTCACAAGAGAGATGTTGTCTAGTATACCTAAGATGCATGAGGTTATGAAAGTAGTCGATTTAATTAGTAAGGATTACCATATTGCGAATGATGATGAACAAGATTCCGCAAAATTAGCATCGGTGATTCGTTTGGCTAAGCACTATGACTTTTACGCAAGTAAGGGGCAAAATAGACCGATGATTTTCGAATCTATTCTTAAAAATAAATCCATTTATTACGGAGATTCACTTAATGCGTTGAGCGAAATTAGACCCAATACAAATGGAGGTCCTCAAGTGATATCCATCGAAACGAAAGAGTTGAAAAAGGGTATGCGATTGCAGGAAGATTTGTTTTTGGAAAGTGGTACTTTATTTGCCCCTCAAGGGTCGATTGTGAACCCTCCTCTTTTGTATGTGATGAATAATTACAGGATTTGTTCAATTAAAGATCCGTTTCCTCAAAGAATAATGGTTAGCCGAGGTTCGAGTTTCGAGAACGAGAAATAAAAAGAAAATCGTTCTTAATAACATTACACCCAAGATCTCCTTGCTTGGTTGAATCTTTGGCAAAGAGGTTGCCAATTGCTTCGTCACTTATTTTGTCTTGTGGATGAAATTTTTGAATCTTCGTATCTTCCGAGCGTTAATTTTTTATATTTTTTGTAGTTCTTTAACATGTGGTAATCCACCACCTCTTGATTTTGATGAAATGTGGCGGGGTTTTGACCCTAGGTTAGACCCTTTGGAAACTGAAATTCTAAAGGAATGGGAGGAAGACGGTATAGTCATGAAAATCATTAGATATCGTATCGGAAAATTTAAGGGTCAAAAATCAATCATGGCAGGCGTTTACGGATATCCCAAAGGACAAATTGGGTTGCCAGGATTACTTCAGGTTCATGGGGGAGGACAGTATGCTCACTCTAATGCGGTGCTGACCAACGCCAAACGGGGCTATGCCACTCTTTCCATTGCATGGGCAGGTCGTATTTCTGCTCCCGGATATACGGTCTCTCCGAATGAAGTAAAGTTATTCTGGGAAGGAAAAAAGGATGATTCTAAATACAAATTAACCACCGATTGGGGAGCCCTAGATGCTTATCATGCACCGAGTCGATATGGGAGGGATGCTTTTGCATCAATTCCTGTGACTGATTGGACAATTGATCCCATAAAGTCTCCACGAAATAATTCATGGTTTTTAATCACATTGGCAGGGAGAAGAGGGCTAACCTTTCTCGAGCAACAGCCGGAGGTAGATGGGGCAAATCTTGGTGTATATGGTCATTCAATGGGAGGTAAACTTACGGTTTTAATTACCGGAGCAGATAAGAGGGTCAAGGCGGCAGTACCTTCATGCGGGGGGATAAGCGATCGTTACACCGATGATGATTTACATTTTGCCACAGTTAGCGATCCACCGAGTTTACAAAGAATTTCAGTACCCATAAGCTTTCTCAGCCCGGCGAACGATTTTCATGGGAGAATAAATGACCTCGAAAAGGCAACCAGTGAGATTAAAACGGATAAGTGGCGGATATCTTCGTCTCCCCATCATAATCATCAGGACTCTCCGGAATTTGAGGTATTTACTCAATTGTGGTTCGATCAACATCTGCGAAATAACTTTGTTTCCCCAAACACTCCAATCACAGAATTAATTCTTGCAAAGGGTAAGTTTCCGCAATTGCGGATCAAGCCAGACATAGGAAGAAAAATATTAAATTTGGAAGTATATTTTACTCAACAGGGTATTTTACAGGAAAGGGGAAAAGCCAAGGATAATTCTACCAATACAAAACATCGGTTTTGGAAATTTGTACAGCCCACCAAAATGGATGGACAGAACGAATGGGTTGCTGAATTACCGATCTTTTCAGTTGATCGCCCGCTTTGGGTATATGCCAATATCCGTTACCCGTTGGATGAACCAATTACTGGTGCAGGTTACTACTATGGAACTTACAAGGCAGATTCTTTTGTGCTCTCTTCCCTTCTTCAAACCAGAACTTCAGAGGAGTTAAAGGGAGCAGGTTCCCGGAGTTCGTCTGAATCTTCACTCATCCTAGAAGATTTTGCCCAAAACTGGCACAGAGATTGGTTTTCTTACCAACGCAAAAATTGGGGAATCCATACTAATAAACTGTATGAGCCAAAATGGGCAGCTCCTAAAAATGATGCCAGAATTAGTCTGGAGGTTCGGAGTCAAAACCCCAACGAAATGGTGATTTGGATGGATGGATATGGACAGGAATTAAATTTATTGGGAGGCGATGCTTGGCAGCGTTTTAGCTTATCACGAAATTCCTTCTTGAATAGTGCTGGGGAAAGTTTGTCCAGTTGGTCAGGATTGCGAGAACTTCGTTTAGTTCCTTCCGCAACGCTCGATGTGCCGAGAGGAAATGCAGTGAAAGCTGTAAAACTTGGCAAAGATTGGCAGGGAGAACCGCCAGAGTTTCGTAAACTTTGCTGGATAAAGTAGAATTTTCTTACCCCTGGGCAGGATAACTTGGGTATTTGACAAGGAGCGATTGTTTCTAATAAATCACAAAATGAGTGCTACTAAAGCAAAGATTCTTTTTGTCGACGACGAGCCTTCAATCCTCAAAGGATTCAAATTAAATTTAGGTAGGAAGTACGAGGTCTTTGTTGCAGAATCGGGAGGTGAGGGATTACGCATTCTTGAAGAAGACGGGCCTTTTGAGGTGATCGTTTCTGATTTTTCCATGCCTGGCATGAATGGGGCGGATTTTCTTGAAAAGGTTAGGGAGCAAAATAAAGAGGTTGTTACTATGCTGCTTACAGGACAGGCAAATTTTGATGACCTGTGTGAGGTGGTACGACGAGGAGAAATCTTCCGCTTACTGGGAAAACCTTGTTCGCCCGAAACTTTGGACAAAAATCTGCAGCAAGCACTGCGACAATTTCAATTAATTTCTGCAGAAAAGGAACTACTGGAGAAAACCCTTAATGGGGCAATTGGTGCGATGACTTCGCTATTATCAGCGGCAAACCCCTTATTTTTTGGCCGTGCACAAAGAGTTAAAATATTAGCCCGTGATATTGCCAAGGAAATGAGGATTGCACATGAATGGCGTTTGGAAGTCGCCTCCGATTTTTGTTACCTTGGATATCTGACTTTACCTGCTATTTCTCAACAAAAGGTTTACGACGGTGAGCAATTGAGTGACGATGTCAAGCAAGTGGTCGCAGGGTTCCCCAAATTTGTCAGCGACTTGCTCGAAGATATCCCCCGGTTGGGGAAAATTCGAAAAATTATCGAGCTTATTCAGGTTGATTATAGGCCATCTGAAGATGATTATGCCGAAGAGCATAAGATTGCATCGATTATTCGTTTGGCTCAGGAATATGATCACTGGGATACTAAGGCACTGACCAAGTCCGAAATCTTTGAAAAACTTCGTGAAATTGAGTCAATGTTTCTTCCCGGTAGTCTTGATGCACTTGCAAATACTAGGGAATTAAGTGGTGGCTTTATGGAGGCTAATCAAGTATCGCCAACAGAACTCAAGCCAGGGATGCGTTTAATGGAGGAGCTCAGGCTTTCGGACGGTAAAATGTTGGCCCCGCTTGGGTCAATGGTCAGTTTCTCATTTGTTCAAATGGTCCATAGCCACATCGCCGCACTTGGGGATTCGGTCTTTCCTGAATCTATCGAAGTACTGGCCTAATTTTTTCGACTCCAAAAATTGTTCAAGCACTCCAATCGAGCATTCGTTCGATGGGTAATTTTGCTTGCTTGATCAGTTCGTCGGTCAGAGTAATTTCCGGAGTACCATCCTGTAAGCAGTTTAATAGTTTTGGCAGAGTGTTCATCTTCATGTAGCGACAATCATTGCATGCACAATGACCGGTTGGACCGGCTACAAATTGTTTATCCGGAAGTTCGCGTGTCAGTCGGTGCATCATCCCTGACTCGGTAAGAATGATGAAGGTGTCCGAGCTATGGCTCTGACAGTAGGATACCATTTTCTCAGTACTACATACTTCATCTGCCATATCCCTAACCGATTGAATACATTCTGGATGGGCCACCACCGGGGCCTCCGGGTATTCCAGGCGGCAACGCTCAATCGATTCCTTAGTAAAAAGCACATGTGCATAGCAACTACCCGGCCATAGACGCATCTTTCGACCTGTTTGTCCTATTACCCATTGCCCTAGGTTTTGATCGGGCACAAATAAAATTTCCCGGTCTGCCGGTATTTGATTAACTATATTTACGGCATTTCCACTGGTGCAGATTACATCACTTAGTCCTTTAACCGCGGCCGAGCAATTAACATAGGCAACCACATAAAGGTCTGGATTTTCCTCACGGTATTTTGCCAATTGATCCGCCGGGCAAGAGTCAGAAAGGGAGCAACCGGCATCGAGGTCAGGCAGGAGTACGGTCTTGGATGGGTTGAGAATCTTGGCGGTTTCCGCCATGAAGTGAACTCCGCAAAAAACAATAATTTCTGCATCCGTCTCCGCTGCTTGCCTAGCAAGTCCAAGGGAATCTCCGACATAATCTGCGACTTGTTGAATTGGATCGACTTGGTAGTTGTGACACAACAGAACGGCATTTTTATCTCTTTTTAAGCGGAGTATTTCTTCCTGTTGATCCGAAAGATTTATGCGTTCCTGAGAATGACTGTAAACTTGGAGGGGAGGGGGGGCAGTGGTGGCCATGGGAAAAAATTAGTTTATTTTGGAGCAGGTTCCTTTTTCGCTAAAGGATGGACAACTGGCCTGTACCTGCAAACGCTGGTCATTTACCTCAAGGCCAAGTTTTTCTGATACTGTTCGTCCGTACCACTCCATAAAAGGGGCATCGACATCAAAGATTTTGTCGCAATCCGAGCAAATCACCTGTGCCTTAAATGTAGCACTAGATTCATTAAGGGCATAGAATTTGTTGTCCTGTCCCACATCAATTTTTCGTACCGTTCCACTACCTACTAACAAGGGTAAGCAACGATAAACTGTGGCCCGGGATACAGTGTCATCCATTTGCTGAGCATCCTGCAATAATTGATCCGCAGTAAAATGGCCGGATTGGCGGAAGAGGGCATCAAATACCGCTTTTCTTTGACCAGTCATCCGTAATCCCTGACTGATTAAATAATCGGAAAAGTTTTCCCAAGATGCTCGGTCAGGCTTACTCATAGATCAGGTTAGATTTTCCTTATGTCTTTTTCAGTCAAACAGGTCAATTGAATTGAGACAATTTTGAGAATCCATTTGCTCCGCTTACAATCTTGGCAGGTTGAAAGTAAAAAGATAGAAGATATCGTTATGTCGATCAAAATTAACGATCAAATCATTCCCGATTGGGCGATTGAACGCCAGGCAGAGGCTCTTTTTGAGAATGTTGCCAAAGGAATGCCCGGTAAACCCCGCGAAATTATTATGATTTCTGCCCTCGATCTGGCTAAGGAGCGTTTGATTGATCAGGCCTTGATGGCTCAGGAAAGTAGAAGGCGTAAGTACAAGGTGGACTCGGTCGAATTGCAGAAAAAGATTAAGCTTTGGATGAAGCAAAACGGGGGTAAAAAAGCTTTCGAGAAAATAAAAAATCCCATGATTCAAAACCATGACGATCTGAAACGCGAGTTGTCCGATCAAATGCGTTTCAATCAACTCCTTGAGGAAGAATCACAGTGCGACCCGGTTTCTGAGACTGATGCCCTTAAATATTACGAGGACAGACCGGAACTTTTTCGATCAGAGGAACAACTTTCTGCTTCCCACCTCCTGAAAATGGCCAAATCGGAAGAGGAATTTGAAAAGGCCTTGGAGGATGTCAAAGCCCTTCGAGAACGTTTACAAAAAGGAGAGGACTTTACCGAATTAGTACGGGCCGAATCGGATGATAAAGGAAACGACGGAAACCTTGGTACATTTGGAAAAGGTAGAATGGTTTCAGAATTCGAAGAAGCGGCTTATGGACTTGAGTCGGGAGAACTGAGCGAACCAGTGCGTACTCAGTTTGGATGGCACCTTATTCTGCTACATGAAAAAATCCCCGCTAAGATAACTGCTTTCGATGACATCAAGGAGAAGGTGATCGAGTATTTGACTGAACGGAAAAAGGATAAGGTGTTCGAGGATTTTCTTGATGGCATGAAAGCCCAAGCTAGTATCGAAGAAGTTTCGGGTATTTAATTTATTTACGATTCAAACCCTCGAGGATCTGCAGGGTACTTTGGGATTTGTTAAGAGCATAGAGATGATAACCCGGTGCCCCTTTATCCAAAAGATCCTTAATTTGTTCAAGTGCCCAATTGGCACCCACTGCAGGTTGGCTCTCCTCTTCTGCATTTTCTAGATTATTTTCCAATTCAGCGGGCAGTCCGGCTTCGCACATGGCACAAAAACGTCTCACTTGTCCTATCGATAGCACAGGTAGCAAACCTGGGAGTACTGGGATGTGGATCCCTCTATTGCGGCAACGATCCACAAACTGATGATATACCGCGTTGTTGAAAAATAGCTGGGTAGTAATAAAGTCCGCTCCTGCATCCACTTTAGTTTTAAGGTTTTGCAAATCGATTTCAGCAGTGTCTGCTTCAGGATGCTTTTCCGGATAACCACCCACACCAATTCCAAAATCGGGGAAATTTTCCCGGATTAAGGAAACGAGGTCAGACCCGTAGGAAAGTCCGCCTGGTACCGCTTTAAAAGTGGTTTCACCTTTCGGTGGATCGCCTCGCAGAGCCATAAC
This sequence comes from Opitutales bacterium, assembly GCA_900299365.1. Taxonomy (GTDB): domain Bacteria; phylum Verrucomicrobiota; class Verrucomicrobiia; order Opitutales; family Seribacteraceae; genus Chordibacter. The sequence continues at coordinate 954 of OMJS01000214.1, read as the reverse complement.
ATTACGAAACCCAGCCTCGGCAAATTCTTCAAGAATTTCCAACAGTTCATCCCGGGTATGTCCCACGCAGGTCAAATGGGGCATCACTTCAAATCCATATTCTTTTTGCAATACCTTGGCATAACGAAGAGTAGTTGCCCGGGTGCCACCGCCCGCTCCATAGGTGATAGACACAAAGTCAGGTTGGTGTGACTCAAACTGAGCAGCCGTCTGTAGCATGCGCTTTCCACCTGCCTCGTCCTTGGGCGGAAAAAATTCCACCGAAAATAAAGGTTTTTCTTGTGCGAATCGCTCTTTGAGTGAACGGCCAGTGCTCATATTCATATCAACGTATCATGATGCGTTGATGCGTACAAGGAAGAATAGTCGATTCTAGAGGCTTTGGCGGGCACTAAGGTTAAGGTTATTAATTGCTTTTAAATATCGGGCAACCCGAGGCTGTGGGGAAAGAGTCTGAGCCCGTTCAAGTAAATCCGAAGCCTGTTGATAATCCTTGGCTCTGACCAGCATACGGGCATGTTCAATCAGAGCATCTACTTCAAAATCCGCAATTTTTGCCGCCCGTTCAAAACGGAGGGAGGCTTTGGCATAGTCGAGGTTTTCTGAGGCCAGTTTAGCAGATAAAATAAGTGCTTCCCCATCTAGAGGTTGTTTTTGAATGAGGTCTTCCAAGATTTTTTCTGCATCCTTTCTTTTACCTGTAGCCAAGCGTACTTCCGCCTGAAGTATTCGTATTTCTCTCTCATCCGCATCGGAATATCCTTTGCCGAAAGTTTTTTCGATATCTTCAAGATACCTGAATCCAGAAGCATAGGACCCCCGGTTGATTAATATTTTGGCTGCCCGGGCGTAGCGGGAAAGGCTGAGTTTTTCTTTTTTGGCGAGAGCTTGCTGATAGGCAGTTAGAGATAGATCATGCAATTCAAGGTTGTGATAAAGATCTCCGAGGGAGAG
>OMJS01000213.1 GCA_900299365.1 Opitutales bacterium | reverse complement strand
GAGAAAACACTTTCCACGATGAAGCAAAAATAGGCTTTTCCCAAAGCCCATCGGTAAGACTAATGAGCTCGTTTATAAACAAATTAATTTACTTATCCCAAAATCGGATAGGTAGATCAATGAGTTGGTAAAGCAGTACTGTTTGTTGGGCGACTGGAGTTCAAGAGGGAGAGTCAGAAGAATTAGCATGCTCATATTTCTCCAACTTTTTTTTGGCTTTCTTTAATTTTTTTTCGGCTTTCTGCCACTTGTCTGCCGAAACAAAGGCTAGCACTGCCAAAACTATCACACCAACAAATATAATCATTTCTTTGTCCATGAGCTAATTATGGGTGTAGTGATTTAAGTAAGGCAAGAAAAGAAAAAATAGGCTTGTTTAAAAGCTTCTAGGTGGGTCGAATGTGCCCGCTTATGAATAAACAATTTTCTTATCCCAAAATCGGTATCCGTCCGACCATTGATGGTCGACTTGGTGGTGTGCGTGAATCCCTTGAGCAGCAGACTATGGACATGGCCAACCGTTTGGCCAGTCTTTATGCCGATCGTTTGTGTCAACCGGACGGATCTCCAGTCGAGTGTGTCATTGCCGATTCCACCATTGGTGGAGTGCGGGAAGCCGCTGCCTGTGAGGAGAAATTTCAGCAAAGTGGAGTTGGGCTCAGTGTGACTGTCACTCCCTGCTGGTGCTACGGTTCCGAAACCATGGATATGGATCCGCACCGTCCAAAAGCAGTCTGGGGATTCAATGGAACTGAGCGTCCTGGGGCTGTTTACTTAGCGGCTGTTCTTGCCGGTCATACCCAAAAGGGTATTCCTGCCTTTGGAATCTATGGGGAGGATGTTCAGGAAGCGGGGGATGAATCAGTACCTGCGGATGTGGAGGAAAAACTGCTCAATTTTGCACAGGCCGGATTGGCGGTGGCGTACATGCACGGTAAGGCCTATTTATCGATGGGGGGTACTTCCATGGGTATTGCCGGATCGGTTGTGGACTCATCCTTCTGGGAGAAATCGCTGGGTATGCGGGTGGAAGCGATCGATATGACCGAGTTTGTCGGCCGAATGAACAAAGGGACTTTCGACGGCCAAGAATATCAGCGTGCACTGTCCTGGGTGAAAGAACATTGCCAGGAGGGCAAGGACTACAATTCGGAGGATACCCAAAGAAGCCGGGAAGATCTGGATAAGGAATGGGAGGACTCGGTAAAGATGGCTCTGATTGCCCGGGATCTGATGGTGGGTAATCCGAAGTTAGCTGAATTTGGTCATGGAGAACAGGCACTTGGGCATCATGCAATTGCCGCTGGATTTCAGGGGCAAAGACAATGGACTGATCATTTTCCCAATGGCGACTTTATGGAGGCCATCCTCAATTCCTCCTTTGACTGGAATGGTAAGCGTGCACCTTACATCTTGGCCACCGAGAATGATGCTCTTAATGCCGCTGGGATGCTCTTTGGATATTTGCTCACTCATAGTGCCCAGGTTTTTGCTGACTTACGCACCTATTGGAGTGCTGATGCGGTTGCCCGGGTCGCAGATGGATATCAACTCGAAGGGCTAGCCAAGGATGGTCTTTTGCACCTTATCAATTCTGGGCCTGCCGCACTCGACGGTACTGGAGATCAGAAAGATGCTTCGGGTAATCCCACCATGAAGCCCTTCTGGGAAATTACCGATGAGGAAATGAATGCCTCTTTGAAAAACACAAGCTGGCATCCATCGATTACCGAATATTTTCCCGGTGGAGGCATGAGTACAAGGTTCCGAACTCAGGGAGGTATGGCTGCCACCATGATCCGTTTAAACCTGGCTGATGGGCTAGGTCCCTGTTTGCAAATTGCTGAAGGAGAGACGGTGGATTTACCGGACGCAGTTCATGATGCTTTGGATCTGCGCACTAATCCCACCTGGCCTACTACCTGGTTTGCTCCCCGCCTGACTGGTCGTGGTGCATTCCGTTCCACTTATGAGGTGATGAATAATTGGGGTGCGAATCATTGTGTGATGACTGCCGGGCATGTAGGTCACCTCTACCTAACCCTTGCATCCATGCTCCGCATACCGGTGTACATGCACAATGTTGAAGAGAAGCGGGTTTTCCGGCCCAGTTCCTGGCGTTGTTTTGGCACCAATGATCTTGAAGGAGCAGACTTTCGGGCATGCCAGAATTACGGACCATTGTACGGATGAATCCGAAATCAAAAGTTGGTTCATGAATATCTTTTGTATGTGCTAACAAATGGATCTTCTTCGCGAACTACTTTTTGAGTTCGGATGGGTCATACCCGTTTTCATTGTTGGTTCAATCATTTGGTCTATTTTAAAGGGCAGAAGGCGGGCTCAGGAAATGAGAAATGCTGGTGCATCGCTTAATTTACGAGAGGCATCGAAATCTGACAAAAAAGCACTTCAAGATCATATCGATCAGTCGAGGCTGTTTTCCGATGGGATTAGCTGGCCCAAGACGGTGCTGGTCGGGGATGTCAATGGCGTACGGGTCACCTTGGCGGATTATAATTTTAGCCCCCCAGGTACTAAGAAAAAAACCAAAGAGACTACGCTTCTGACAATACATACAAATTCTCTCAACTTACCTCCTTTTACTTTGATGCCATCTGTTTGGTTGGTTGATAGCTTAAGTTCCATGGTTGGCTACCGTGATATTAATTTTGATTCGCATCCCCAATTTTCTAAACAGTATTTATTGCGTGCCTTTGATGAAGATGACAAAGGGAATGAGTTTTCTCGTTACGGGGAACCCAGTTCAAGTGCCTTTAATGAAAGTAAGAACGAATCTATGGTCCGTGATCTTTTTACCCATGAGCTACTCGATTTATTGGAAACCAATTCGGGGGTCAGTCTGGAGGGAAGGGGAGACCAATTTATTCTGAGACGATTTACCAATCAGCGGGTGCCTACTAATGAATTGACTACTTTTGTGGAATTGGGCGTAAAATTTTTGTCTATGTTATCAACGAAGTAGCCCGTAGTTCTTCCAAGTGACAAACTTTTATTTATCACCGATGACTTTGGTCAAAATCTCCGGGTTTGTTTGCTTGCTTTGGTCAATCTGGTGGCTCTTGGAAAAAAATGAAAATGGGATACGCAGGTACAGGTATTCAAAGTCAAATATACTGTTCCTTCTCTTGCCTGGCTTGATCAATCTCACCGCTTTTTATTCCCTGGCTTTGCATATGCATCTAACCTTGGGTGAATGGCCGGGTATTGGAACTGATGGTTTTCCGGATACTTTATTGGTGCATTATGCATTGATGACTTATCCTTTTTTTATTTCCTTTTTTTTTCCCTTAATTCTCTTTGGGCCGCTATGGATCCTCTTTTATCTAATCAAGCCAATCAGACCCTGGCTGGATAAACTGGCCGCATTCGGAGTATCCTGCGTTGTATCCACTCTGCTGAACCACCTCGCCCCATCCGGTTTCCTCTATTGGTTTTGGGACTGAGCAATTCTTAAACACATAATATTCACACTAATATATCTAAATAGAGTAGTAATCCAATAGATAAAAAGAGTGTCCTATCTTTTTGTCTTTTATTGTGCGGCTATCTGATTTAATCCTATCTGTATGAACGAAGTATTGTTTCTGAAAACCTGTAGTTTAGTTGGAGGAATGCTCGTATTTACTGCGATTGGTTCAAAGATAAACAAGGATTTTGAGACCAAACTTGAAACTTATATCACCTTTGCAGGTTTAATTGGATTCATGATTTTAGTTCATGTACATCGAAATGAATTCCCCATGAATCTCTTTTGCCTTTTTATGGTCTCAGTGTTTATGGGTTGGGCACTTGGACCTGCTATTAGAGGATTGGGG
>OMJS01000212.1 GCA_900299365.1 Opitutales bacterium | reverse complement strand
GTCCGGCACCGGCATTAATTGCCCAGGCGGCAATTACATTGGTCCAGATTGTGGGCAGGTTCGCTCCCCGGGCCATCCCCATCCAGTTGGAAAAAGAGAATTTCATTCCCCGAGCCCTCTTTTGTTAAGGGCGGTCAGGGTCCAAAGGTATTCCTTGGTTATTTGGTCGACCACCTTGACCGACCTGAGTTCTTCGGGTAATACTTCCCAGGTGTAAGTTTCCATTTCCAAATGAGTACAGGCACCTTGATTTTCTGCAAGCCAGTCGAGAGTATCTGTCACATGCTTACGGGTGTCTCTTAGGCCATTGCCTGGCGAGGCATGGAGAGGGACATGAAAATGAACCCGCCATTCATCCGCATTCATACTGGCCAGTTTTTCTTTTTTTAAGGCGATATCCAAATCTTTCATACGGCCGGTCACCTGGCCATCTTGTGCGATGATTACCTGATGGAGATAGACTTCCTCCGTATAATTTTTCAAGGTGTTTAAATTTTCTACAGTCGGACGGGCAGAAAGGGCGGAACTCAAATGAAGTTTACTTAAGCGAATGCCAGCATTCTTTAACGCATCCAGTCCTTCCCGGGCATCTTCGTATTCGATAGCGAGATGACAACAATCATAATTCACCCCTATTCTTCGACGAACCATTTCCGGATCTTCTGCCCGGTCGAATAATTGATTCAAAAATCTGATAGTCTCAGGAATGGTCTCAAACCACCCGAGGGGCTCGGGCTCCAGTCCAAGGTGGAGATCCTGTCCATTTTTCAATGATAACTTTTCAATCTCCTTCGCACATTCTAATAAATGATCAAAGGCAACATCAGGCAGTTTTCCCGTTGGATGAAATTCCTTAAAGGAAGCGGGTAGTGTGCTCACACTTCCCTCCACGCCTTGAGGAAGAAAAGAACTGAGTATAGTAAATAACCGAAGGGTATAGGATAGCCTCTCCGGGTCTGTCCAGTCTGGCCGGTAAACGTCCTCCTTTACCCGTTGACCATGAAAATTGCCGTGGGGGAATCCATTGATGGTAAAGACGTATGCATTTTGTTCATCCAGCCATCTCTTAAATCGATCTAAAGTATCAGGCTGGGAAAGCTCCCCAGCCGCATCCGCACCCAGTCGTAATCCGATCGCATAGGGCTTATCCGGACAGACCGATCTTCTTACCTGCAACACATACTGCTCGAGTGAGAAAAAAGTTTCTTCCCAATTATTACCTCGGTGAACATTGGTGCAGTAAGCAAGGTGATGTCCTTGGGACAATTTCATTTACGCATAATTTCCTGCATGATGGTCAAGATTTTGGATTATCCAAGCTATGGATTGATGACAAGAATACTCCGCCTTTAAAAAGAAAAGCGGGCGACCCAGCCCAGGTCGCCCGCTACTTTGTGTTTCACCTAGTAAACTAGGAATTTTGCCCTATGAAATGATAGTTTGCACATGCCGTGCCAATTTTCAAATTGCCGGTCAAATGATCGAAAATAAATACCTGATGATTAAAAAAAGAACTGTTGGTTGATTTTTATACAGGTATAGACAAAATAATATTTGTTCATCGCTTCCATCTATCAAAACAAGACTCCATGAACACTGAACCGATTTGGAAATCGTGGTTTGCCCGGCACGGGGCAAAACTACTTCTTTTTGCCCGCCAGCAATCCCGCCGGCCGGACGAGGCGGAAGATTTATTGCAAGAAGCATTTGTTCGTATTTGGCGCCTTTATGGACATACTGGTGAAGTTTCTCCCGGTTTAGTCTATCGGGCTATTCGTAGATTAGCGATTGATTGGGCTCGTAGTATTGACCGTCGGCAAATCCGAGAGAATAAAGTCGCCCTGGACTCACCCTTGTCCTTTTGCTTCGAACGCACCCTTGAGCAGGATGAGCGGAAACAAGCCCTCCTGCGTGCAGTCGAACGCCTGCCTGACCAGCAAAAAGAAGTGGTAACTTTGAAAATCTGGGGTGAGCTTACTTTTGATGAAATTGCCCGTATTTTAGATGAGTCTTTAAATACAGTGGCATCCCGCTACCGATATGCCTTACAAAAACTCAAGGACTGGGTACCCGAAGAGATGGAAGGAAAAAAGGAGGATTCTTCTACCGCCTCATGAATGAGTTCGAAAAACTGGAAGCGGAATTAAAGGAACTCCGCCCCTTGCCGCCCAGCGAGGGTTTTACTAGTAGTTTGGAAATTGCACTTGGAGATGCCGGAAAAGTGGCCATACGTTGCCTGCCGGATGAAGATTCATTGGAGCAAAAAAAGTCTGCCCGCACTATGTCCGCATATCCTAGCAAGCTATTATCTTTTCCAAGAATGGCCGTATTTGCGGGGTTGACTGGTTTGGCCTTGGCCTCGGTTTGGGCGATTCTATTATACTTATCGAGTTCTTTAGTTCCTGAAATTCCCGTTGAATCCAATCATTCTGAACCTCTTCTTTTTGTGCAGAGCACTGATATTGAATCTGCCATACCCATTTCCGATGATCCCGATAGCCCCCTCCATGGCTTGTCTCTCGATCAGATACAGGACATTTCAGTTATGCCGGTGAGCGGTTGGTTGGACCCTCAGATTAATGAGCGTCTATTGCGGATGGTGGACGAGGGTATCTTTCAACAACCGGGCGGACTACCTGCCCGTCGGGTTCGTCATTACTTTATGGATGAGACCCTTTGGAGTCACCCTGCATCTGATACCCGTATCCTTTCCACCACCCCCCGGGAAGAGGTCATTTTGATTGAACTGGAAACCTATTGAATTTGATGAGACGAAACGCGATCATATTTCTCTGGCTATTTTCCATATCTCTCTTTGCCCAAACGGATGTGGATCATGCCTACCTCGGGGTTCATACCTCCCGTTTGGATAAAGCACTGAGTTACCAACTCGGTCTGCCTAGGGGTGTTCATTTACAGGTGGATCAAATTGTCCCCGGTAGCCCAGCGGAGCAATCCGGTATTCAACTCTACGATGTACTTCTGAGATTTGATGATCAATTATTGATCAACCCCGACCAATTAAAAACCCTCGTGCGTATGCGTAACCCGGGCGAGCGTATATCTTTATCCATTCTCCGCCAGTCTAAGCCCCTTTCCTTGTCTGTGGAATTGATGGAAGCCCCGGAATCAGTCAGGGAATCATTTAAGCATGAGTGGAGTGACGATCGGGATCCTTTCGACCTTGATAAATTTTTTGGTCCCAATAACCGATTTCGGGATTTTTTCCACCGTCACTCGTTTGATTTCCCAGACATCAGGGATTTCCATCGCCAGCCCTTTTTTTCTGATCCTCGACCGGACCCTTCAGCCCCTGCACCTCCTAGTGGTGGGGCAATGGATGATCCTCTCCATGGTGGGGGTGCGGATGTACACAACTACTCCTATTCATCCTCTACTCAACAAATCACAGTGAGTGATGAGAAAGGGAGTTTGCAGTGGACGGAAAAGGATGGTCTACGCTTTCTCCGGGTAACTGATCTTGAAGGACAGGTTCTTTTTGAAGGTGCCATCACTACAGAAGAGGACCGTACAAAAATTCCCGATGGGGTGGCGGAGCGGTTACGGGTGATGCAAGAATCAGGTCAAATCCCAGCGAATTAATTCTTATTTTTATCAATTTTTGGCTCTGATCTACCAATTTAGATTCATCTTTGGTTGATGCCTTTTACGGAATAAGTGAATTACTTCGTGCTTGACTGAAATGGAGATATCTTAATGATAAAATCTTACTAACTGCCCCAAAATTAACTGATTATGAAAAAATTCATCAGCTTCTTGCTCAGCCTAGCTATGTCTGGGTCTTTATTCGCGCAAATGTCTGGTTACAGCACCAGCAGCTATTCCGATGGTACTACCCTCGGAGCCAACGAAACCCTCACCGCCGATGGGATTGCCTTGGGTAATGCGGTGAAATTGCGCGGTTATGTTGATTTTATATTGGGTCGTGCTGCCAACGATGACAATGGTACAGATTCCAATTCTGATACTACTTCTGTATCTGCTGATGTTGATTTACTTATCGACCTATCCCCTGTAACAGCAGAAGTGCATTTAAATGTCTCTGAGGATAATGGATCCGACATTCTCGAGCAAGCTTTTGGTCGTTACAGTTTCAGTCAAGATTTTCATCTCACATTTGGTAGACAAGTAACTGTCTTAGGGTATGACGATGATGAAGCACCTGGTTTATATGCTGTAACTACTGCTTATTCAAATGGTGCGTTCGCACACCCTGGTAAAAGCTATGTTGATGGTATTCGTCTTAATTATAACAACGGCATGTTTGGCTTCATAATCGGTCTTCATGATGAATATGGCTATTCTTCCCTCACAGGCTCTGGTAATGATCTAGATGATGGAATTGCTATTGATTTAGCCGCTTCTGTTATGTTTATGCCTGGGCTTGAAGCACGCCTTGGATTTGTTAACGATAATGGGGATTCAGATGATGATGTTCAGCAAATAAATGGCTGGATCGGTTGGAACCCAGGTGACCTCACCCTTGCTTTCGAATTCGATAGTTTTAGTCTCTCAAATGATACGGATGCTTGGAACATGATGCTTTTAGCAAATTACCAATTCTCAGATTTCTTGGGTGCTACTTTAAGATACGCTCACATGGATCATGAAGCTGACGAGTCCGATAGACTTACCTTAGCACTATTATTTTCAATCACTGAAAATTTCGGAATGAACTTGGAATATAGCTACACTGATGGTGAGAGAAATGGTGCTAATTTCGACTCAAATGAGTTTTATCTCGAAGCTCTACTTTCATATTAATTTAATTGGTATCTAAATTTAGAGCCCCGTTGGTTAAGCTACCAACGGGGTTTTTTCTTTTGTGGGCTTGCCAGTCACTGTAATTGTGGGCATTGGGTAGTTTCTAGCATTTGAAACAATGGATGGAAGATCAGGCACATGCTCAATAATGAGCAAATAATAGAACCCATGAAAAATGGGCCAAAGCCGAATAAGGCATTACTCAAGCAGATTGAAGAAAATGGGCAGGAACTTGCTTACCTCCAACGAAAATGTAAAGAGCACGGTATTCCTATCCTCATTTTAGTAGAAGGCTTAAGTGCCGCAGGGAAGGGCACCCTGATAAACCGGATCATCCAGCCCCTCGACCCCCGTGGTTTCAAGGTATCCTGCATTGCTTCCCCAAATCGGGACGAGCAGTTGCGTCCGTTTCTCTGGCGCTTCTGGAAGCGTACTCCGAGTACCGGACGTATCGCTATCTTTGATCGCAGTTGGTACCGCAACCTTCTCGATGCGGATATCGACGACCGTATGAGCGAAAAGGGTTTAGTACGTGCATACCATGATGTGCGAGCATTTGAGCGGCAGTTGCGGGATGGAGGTACTATCATCCTTAAATTCTTTCTTGATATCACTAAGGAGGAACAAGCGGCTCGGCTTTCTGCCCTACAGGCAAACCCAGCCACCGCTTGGCGGGTGGACGACGCGGTACTCCAGCGACTAGGTCGTTACAAAGAATACACTAAGGCAGTAAGCCGGATGTTTGAGGAGTCGGATGCAGATGCACCCATTCCCTGGGTAAAGCTCAATGCGAAGAACAGTTACCTTGCTCTTGCCACTGCTCAAAAGGTGATGATGGAAGTACTGGGTAAGCGGGTAAAACTTGCCAAGAGTAGGGGGATTTCCATTCCCAAACTAAAGAACCCAAAACCTATGCCTAGGTTTGAGAAGGCACCCAAACTTGCCGATGTGGATCTTTCCCAGAGTCTTTCAAAAAAAGAATATTTAAAAATTATCGAAGAGAAACAGGCACGCATCCATGACCTGCATCATGAAATGTACCGCCGGCGTATCCCCATGGTCATGGTCTATGAAGGATGGGATGCCGCGGGGAAGGGTGGAAATATTCGTCGGTTGACCGCACGGATGGACCCGCGCGGGTATGAAGTCATCCCAGTGGCTGCTCCCAATGATATTGAAAAGTCACACCATTATCTCTGGCGCTTCTGGTCCGAGTTTCCCAAGGCGGGACATGTGGCGATTTATGACCGTTCCTGGTATGGTCGGGTACTGGTCGAACGGGTGGAAGGATTTTGTAAGGAATGGGAATGGAAACAGGCTTATCGGGAGATCAATGAGATGGAGGAAAACTTTGCCAATTTTGGTGCAGTGATAGTCAAGTTCTGGATCCATATCGATCAGGATGAACAATTAAAACGGTTCAAGGCACGCGAGCTTAATCCAAGTAAGCGATGGAAACTGGGAGATGAGGACTGGAGGAACCGGGAAAAATGGAACCCTTACGAAAGAGCGACCAATGATATGTTTCTTCGTACCCATACCGCTTATGCCCCGTGGACAATCATTGAGGGTAACTGCAAACGTTTCGCCCGTATCCGTGCACTCGACACCGTCATCGAAGCGATCGAAAAACGCTTCGCCGAATAAGGGAAGAACTCAATCTAACCAGGTTTTTTTGATGGTATTAAATACTTAGCGGCATCAACACCTACCTGTAAAGCGGGTGCACTGGGTGACATCACTCTTGCCACGCTCTTTTTTCCATCGTAATAAAAAGGATTCTTCTCTGTTTCGTTT
>OMJS01000211.1 GCA_900299365.1 Opitutales bacterium | reverse complement strand
TTGACCCTTAGAATTCCCTGCATTGCCATCCAGTGCCCCGGGAAGGTGCAGATGTAGGGATAGTCGCCCGCTTGTTTGGGTGCAGTGAAATGTAAAGAGTGCTGCTTCTCCGGATCGATTACCGGGATAAAATGTAAGACCTCAGAGAGGGCGGGTACATAACTCTTTTCACCGGCTTTGGGATCGTTGAGCATTTTAAAGGAAGCATTCCCCACGGTTTGCACCGCACCAGGTTTTACAATAACTAGGTTATGAGGCATCGCATCCACATTAACCATTTTTAGAACAAGGGCTTCGCCTGCCTTTGCTTCGATTAAAGTCTTGTCGTACTTTAATCCGCTGATTGTTTTTACCACTACCTCTCTGGCTCCCTCCGTGATCTTACCTGACCAATCTGTCTGTTTTTTGGGCTTGGTGGTTTCCGTCCTCAACTGCCCGATGTCTCCTTTGGAAGAAACGGGTATGGCCAACCCTTTGGCAGAGTAGGGAGGGTGTGGATACATGGGGGATGTAAATAAATCGGCAGCAAAATCCACTCCATCCAAATCCTTTAACTTCATCCTTAGGTACAATTGCATCGCCGGCTTCAAGTCAGGCAATTCCACGAAAATTGATTTTTTATTTTCCAGTAATTGTACCGATCGGGCTGCCACCGGGTCATGCCCCAGACTCTCTGGGTAATTTACAGAAAATTCCGGTGATCCGTAGCGTTTTCCGTATTCATAATTCCATTGCTGAGCGAAGAAATTTGAGGTGTCCTGCAATTGCTGCTCATCCAATTCAACTGCGAAATCAATGCGGATACCATTTTCATGAGCCTTAAACCCAATTGGTTTTCGTACCTTTCCACCGAGGTAACGGACCCGTTGAAAACATCCATCCCTGGTGGAGTAGTCGCCCCAACCATCAAGGCCAACTGCATAGAGCTGTCCGTCCTGCGGGTGAAAAGCTCCGCGCATTACACCGGATAGAAATTCTCCCTCCAGGGGAACCACTGCACCCTGTGGCCTTTTTCCCGTTCCGTCCCGTAATATTAAATAGTGGGAATTCGCCCCGTAACTTAAACCAATATGGGAATCTTTGAATGGTCCCCATTGATCACTGGTAACTTCAACCATTCCCCCGGTTGAATTATCCACACCTCTGGGAACATAACAAAGGGGAGCGGATATATTTTTCTTTTCTACACCCGATCCATAGTGCTCACCATCGTTCACTTCAATAATGGCGGATGCCGGTGTCCAGGTTCCTTCCTGCGGGGCTGCCCAGAAGTAATCCTTGGACCCGCCCACTCCCATGCAGTTGCGTACCCCGTAGGCAATCTTTGTTGTTTTCCGGTCAGTGCCGGTACGGAACAAACTGGTCAGTTGGATAAAATAAAACGAACCATCCTCGGTACGGTGCAGGCCAAAGGTATGGGTGTGGCTGCGGTTGAATCCGCCAAAATCATTGGCGTACTTTTCATAATAATCCACCTCCTCATCTCCATTGGTATCGTGCAGGATAGAGATCTGGCATCGATCGAGCACAAAGATGCCTTCCTCGTCCACATGAATCCCTATGGGCTGATTGAATCCGGTGGCGTAGCGTTGCCAGGTGACCTTGCTTAGATCCTGATTGATTCCCTTAACCAACCAGATATCCCCGGGCAGGCTGGCGACCAGAGCATCCCCATTAGGTAAAAAGGCCATACTGGTCAACTGCATGACTGTTTTGTAGGGGTTGTCATAAGGTACGCTGAGCGTATCAATCACATAGTTGGCTCCAACCTTTGGCTCTCCTAGCTTGCCTGGCATTTTTAATACCTCGTTCCATCTCTTGGAGATTTTTCTCGGAGCGTTTAAGTGGGCAATTGCCTCAGGGTTTGGGGATATGTTTTCCTTGGTGGAAATCTTGAGAATCAAGCTGCCTTGCTGGCTTTGTCCGGAAAGAGATAGTTTCCCATCTTTCCATTCTGCTTTGGTTTCTGGTGATGCCTGTACCACGGTTGCTATGTGTCCATTCCCAATGGGGCAGTGCAGTTCAAGCTTTCTGGATAGCCCCGAAAAATCTATACGCCGATAAAATCCACTCTTACTCGCCCATGGTTCGTCGGATATTTTTGTCTGTCCGATTTGGTATTTAAATACAACCCGGTTTCCATACCTGCGAAGCCCGATATATTCCCCTCCGCTTGGCATTTTTGCCTGATCGATTTGATACCAGGTTTTTCCATCGATGGTTGCTCCGCGGGAGGACCCCCAACGGAAAGGACCGAAACTTACCCACCCGTCCTGCCAGACCGCCCGGTAGGTTAGGGATTGCGGATCGAAGCAGGTGGAAAGCAGATGTCCGTCCCCCAGTTTTACACAGACTCCTTTTTCCACATTAAAGTTTTTGGGACCCTTGACCACATGTGCGAAGTGTTCACCCGTATCCCCATCATTCCACCTGCCATCGTTGTGGTTATTTTGATTATGCTTTCCCCAGTGCCCATGTAATCCGGCATCCAAGCCCGGATATGCAGGAATAATCTTTGGGGTAAGGTTAGGGTTCTTCATGTAGTAGTCCGCCTGCCTTTGATAAAAATCATAGACCCGCGCTTCATTAACAGTTTCCCCAGCCAAGTCATATCCCTCTCTGCTAGCATTTGGATTTGCATAGGGATGCTTTTCCGGATCCGCGAGGTTGAGAGCAGCACTTAACGAAGTGAAAAGGAGGGGCAGATACAATAACTGGCGGGCGAAAGTTTTAATCATAAGAAGTAATTGATGAAAGAAATCTTTATATTTGGCAACCATCTGCAGATTTAATTCATCAAATTACTGGAAGAAGAGTTGCCAACGATACAACGATTAACCAAGCATATTTGATCGATGATCCAAAGTGCCCAAGTTTCCATAATTAACCTCTCTGAAAGGCTGGTTTTCTATGGCTGACCCACGCGATCCATTTGCCGAGGCCCGTAAGTCCAGCGGTGTGCAGGTTACCCATTTTAATGGGGAAGAAATTCCCTTTGTGCTTGGACTCAAGGAACTACGAAAGACGGTCAAGGACTGGGAGACTTTCAGTAGTGATCATCCATTCAAAGTGGTTCCCCATACCGAGGAAAAGATGCGCTCAATGCGTCAGATTCCTATCGAGTTGGATCCACCCGACCATAGTGAGTACCGGGCACTGGTGGAACCCATCTTTAAACGCCCGACCGATCCCGCTTACCTTACGGATATGGAAGATCTGGTGAACTCCATGATTTCTGAAAAATTAGGCGTAGGGGAATTCGATGGCGTGCATGACTTTGCTTTGCCCCTGCAATGCCTAGCTTTGACCCGTCTTCTTAACTTGCCCGAGAAAGACGCAGAAGTGTGGAAAGGGTGGGGTATGCATGCTTTGACCGAGGGTGAGGGTATGGAGGAATACACTGCTGAGCAATTTGCCAAAGCAGAACAAGATCCTGGGGAAGATTTTTTCAGTTTTCTAAATCAGGCGGAGTTTCGGGGGCGGAAATTATCTTTTCAGGAAAAGCAGGGCATAGCCAATGTCACCTTTGCCGGGGGCAAGGACACCATCATCAATGTGGTCAGTAGTATTTTGGTTTATCTTAGTGAGAACCCGCAAGCTCTTGCCTTTCTACGGGAAGATGAGAAGCGGGTCATCCCTGCCTGCGAGGAATTTGTCCGTTTCGTCAGCCCACTTACTGCTATCGCCCGTAGCTGTCCACACGCCGCTAAGGTTGCGGGTCATGAAGTTCCCGCGGGTTTCCGTATCGGTTTATGCTGGCCCTCCGCTAACCGGGACGATTCCGTATTTAATAAGCCTGATGAAGTTGTGCTTGATCGTTCACC
>OMJS01000210.1 GCA_900299365.1 Opitutales bacterium | reverse complement strand
TTGGGGTAATGTTTGCCACCTTTATCACCCTACTGATGGTACCCTGTCTCTACCTCATTCTCGAGGATCTGAAAAAAGCAGGCCGGTGGTTCTTCCGTCTTTTAGGATTTAGCATCGAGCGGCACCCACCGATGGATGAACCCGCGACTGAAACCAATTAACTTTTGCCAGCTTACTGGGTGGCTTGCTTTAGTTCGTTAAACAGGCGTTCCGTTTGGGGCATTGCCAAACTTTTACCTATCCCTCGCCTAAGAGGTTCACCCCAGATCGCATCCACCTCCACTGGTTTTCCGGCCAGAAAATCGATCAAACTGGATGGTTTGTAGGGGCCCATCGGCTCTGTAAGTTCAAACTGCCTATGCAAAAAAGCATCCTCAATTTCCACTCCGTAAGCACGGGCAACTGTCTGTACTTCGAGCATCAAGTCCCACGCCCGTTGTTTAAGATCAGGATTGGAAAGAATTAAGTCGGTGGTTATTCCCCCGGCAGCGATGGACAAACCATTAAAGGGAATATTCCAGCAAAGTTTTCTCCAAAGTGCCTCATCTAGGGAATTAGACTTTCGAACTTTCACACCTGCATCGACAAAGGCATCGACCATTCTCTGTGCCTCCGTTGATAATTGTTCTCCCAACTGTCCGAATTGTACATATCCAGGAAGCAAGCTTTCGATCACTCCGGCAGAGGTACGGTTTATACAGGTAAAGCAAAGACCTGCTATGACCAGTCGGTCATTTCCAAAAAAGTGTAGCAGGTTTTCCACATTTCCCATTCCATTTTGCAAAGTAATGAAACGGGTGGCTGGACCGACCATTGGCTTGATCAAATCTCCAAGGAATGGATTGGCGGTTGTCTTGGCAGCTACAATTATCCAGTCGCAAGGACCAAGCGATTCTGCTTCTTGATATGCTTTAAGTGGCTCAATCTTATTTCTTTTACCTTCCTTTGCGTGATGAATAAGGGTAAGTCCCTCACGCCTTACATCTTCGTAAGTGGAACGGAACAAAAAATGAATATCCTGCCCGGCATTCGCAAGCATACCTCCATAATATCCCCCAATAGCCCCTGGTCCAACCAGTCCAATCTTACCCAAGTCCCCTTCCATTAATGTAAGACTTAGGCTCTTGGTGCAACCCGGGTATTTTTCGGTTTTGCAGATTGATCTGGGTAATCGAGAGTGAAATGCAATCCCCTACTCTCTTTTCGTTGTAAGGCAGATCGTACAATCAATTCTGAAACACAAACTAGGTTGCGTAGCTCAAGCAAAGGCACATCCACCTTTGCATTCCAGTAATACTCATTAATTTCCCGGCGTAAATTACGCAGGCGGGAATGTGCCCTTTCCAGTCTTTTGGTCGAGCGGACAATACCCACATAGTCCCACATCGCCCTCTTCAGTTCTTCCAAGTTATGGGAAAGCACAACTCTTTCATCCGATGCAGGTACATCTCCATCTACCCAATCGGGCAACTGAACGGTCCGGTTTTTCTTTTTACTAAATAAATATTGGCAGACCGATTCTGCCCCGCGATGAGCCATGACTACTGCTTCAAGTAATGAATTGCTTGCCAAACGATTCGCACCATGAAGACCAGTACAGGCCACCTCTCCACAAGCATAGAGCCCGGAAAGTTTAGTTGAGCAATCCAAACCCGTGGGTACGCCTCCGCAGGAATAATGGGCAGCAGGAACAACAGGAATGGGTATTTTGGTAGGATCAATACCACGCTTCATGCAATTCTCATACACATTTGGAAAACGGTCTTTAAAATCAACCGACATATTGGGCGTATCCAAACGCACACATGGAGCACCAGATCGTTTCATTTCCCGATCGATCGCCCGTGCGACCACATCCCGGGGGGCAAGGTCGGCAAGCGGATGGTATTTTTTAAGAAAAGGCTGTCCTCGGGAATCAATTAATTTGGCCCCTTCTCCACGAACCGCTTCGGTGATAAGAAAACGATCACCCTCAACAGAATGTAAAGTCGTCGGGTGAAATTGAATAAATTCCAAGTTCATCACGGAGAGCCCGGCTCGGGAGGCAATGGCAATCCCATCGCCAGTGGCAATACCTGGATTGGTGCTGTAAAGATAGGTCTGGCCCGCACCACCAGTCGCGAGTAAAACAACTGGTGAATTCACCGTGATCACTTGATCAGATTCAGAATTTAAAAAATAGATTCCTTCCACATGATCCTCTTGGCAAGAGCTACGCATGCCCAATTTATTGAGCTTTTTAGTGGTGATTAAATCGATAGCGAAAAAGTGCTCAAACAAATCAACCCCTTGCTTTGCAATATTGGCCAGCAGGGCATCCTCAATCGCTTTGCCGGTAACATCTTTAACATGCAGTACCCGGCGCTTACTATGTCCACCCTCCTTACCGAGTGAAATCCGCCCGTCTCCTAAACTGGAAAACTCTACCCCCATGCGAATCAGGTCCTGAATTCGTTCTGGTCCATCTTTCAAAATCTCATGCACCACCTTGGGATCGCATAATCCATCTCCAGCCTCCAAAGTATCCTGCACATGCTTATCCAGATCATCCCCTGATGAAGTAACCGCCGCTATGCCCCCTTGGGCATAATTTGTGTTCGACTCTGCTTTATCTTTCTTTGTAAAGATCGCCACGCGGTACCCGGCTTCCGCCACCTTTAGGGCAAAACTAAGCCCCGCAATCCCGCTACCAACGATCACAAGATCATATTCACTTTGCGGTTCTCTCGGGTCAGACATTTTTTCTAAAAGCAAAGATTATCAATCAATCGGACCTGATCGACCCAAACCGCCACCGCAAGCATGGAGCGATCAGTAACAATCTCAGTTTCCGGACGCATGGACTCCCGGTCAACCACCTCTACATAATTCACCCGCAAATGCCTTCCACCTTTTAAAACATTTAGCACCTCCGCTTTTACCCGATCCACATTATTAGACCCTTTTTCTTCCACTAGTTTATGAGCCGCCTGAAGGGACTGATAAACCAACAAGGCATCCTCCCTTTGCTTCGTCTGAAGGTAGGCATTGCGGGAGCTCATAGCTAGCCCATCTGGTTCACGTAAAATAGGACCCACCACTACCTTGATGGGAAAATGTAGATCGCGAATCATTCGTTTTAACACGACGACTTGTTGGGCATCCTTCTGCCCCAGCACCACCACTTTAGGCATACATATATTAAATAATTTTGCACATACGGTGGCCACACCCCGAAAATGATTGGGTCGGGCAGTACCGCAGAGCCCCTTTCCCACCGTATCTTCAATTACAAAAGTAGAGGCATCAGTTTGATAGATTTCCGAAGATTCCGGTGCAAAAACCAGATCAACTCCCCGAGTTCTACACATCTCCAGATCTTTATCCAAGTCTCGTGGGTACCTATCAAAATCTTCTCCAACTCCAAACTGTGTAGGATTAACATAGATAGATAGGAGCAAAAGATCGCATTGTTCTTTGATTAAATCGATTAAAGATAAATGTCCCTTATGCAATGAGCCCATGGTGGGAACAAAGCCGATGGATTTACCTTCCTTTTTGTAAGCCAAGGCTCGGGCCTGCATCTCAGTTGCGGATCGGATGACTTCCATGTTTTTCGTCAGTCTGGATAAGGAATGAACGAATTCCCTAAAATGGGTTAGTACGATTTAGCAACGACCACTCGACCTGGGCTTGAATCGCCACTGAAAAGACAGGTGCCCGGTTCCGATTCACCTTCGGGAATACAGCGTACCGTCACTTTCAGGTCATTCTTTAATTGCTCTTCCCACTGGGCATTTCGATCCCAATGAATCCGGGCAAAACCACCATGGATTTCTGGCTTAGATGAATTACTCGGACTAAAAAATTCGTAAAGTTCATCTTTGGAATCTATCACTTTGGTGTGTTCTTTCTGAAAAGCTTCAGCTTTATCGAAAAGGTTTTTTTGAATCCCAGAAAGAAGATTACCAATTGAGGAAACAAATTCATCCCTTTGCATACCTTCCCGCTTTCCGCCAAGATCTCGACGACCTACAAATACAGTACCATTCTCCAAATCACGCGGACCAATTTCAACGGTTATGGGCACGCCCTTCTTGACCCACTGCCAATACTTTTCTCCACCCCTCAGATCCCGGTCATCCAATTCTACCCGCACGACTGAACCGAATATCGATTGCCCGTTCAATTCCTGAGACAAGCGATCGCATGATTCTAATACCTGTGCACGAGTATCCTCCTTGGGAGTGACCGGCAGGATCGCTACCTGAGTAGGAGCAAGCCGGGGGGGGACCACTAGTCCATCATCATCAGAATGAGTCATGATCATTCCTCCAATCAATCGGGTGGAAACTCCCCAGGATGTGGTCCATCCAAATTCCTCTTTCCCCTCAACTCCTTGAAATTTGATCCCGCAGGCCTTAGAGAAATTTTGTCCAAGAAAGTGTGAGGTTCCCGCCTGCAGTGCCTTGCGGTCCTGCATCATCGCCTCAATACATAATGTGGACTCTGCACCGGGAAATCGTTCGGCCTCCGTT